>NZ_PVWG01000005.1:0-209926 GCF_003003695.1 Phormidesmis priestleyi ULC007 | reverse complement strand
ACACTGGCAATCTCCGCTTCCAATTGCGGCGGCACATAGTCCCAGCTTTCTTCTTTCACCTCAATGATCGTGGCAACCGCTTCACTGACCCGCTGGATGTACGAAACGGCAACGTCCCTTTGATGATTGTCCGCCAGGTCTCGTTGCACCTCGCGTGCCGAACCATAAGCCAGCTTTGAGGACACTTGTTTCGCAAACAAAGGCGTGGAGGTGATGATGATTCTCGATGCTCGCTCCAAAGGACAATCCGTTTTACCCCCTCCAGAGCGCTGATAGACGTGGCGTTCAACCACCACTTCTCCATACGGCGTTTGATACCCTTTCGGCTGCTTACCTTTGGTTCGCATCACCGCTCCTGCGATCTCGATAGCAGAGCCATCGGTGTCCAAATACTCAAGCGCCGCTGCGGTCGCAATCCGACCCGCAGCGTTGAGGCTTTCCTGAATGCTCTCTTCACTCGTGAGTAGTGAACGACTCAGTTCGAGGGTGACTTCTATCTTCACTTGTGTCCCGGACTGACTTAACAATTGAGCGCTCATACTCACCCCTCTTGGTTGCATCACTGAGGTAATATCATGATTGAATGATTAAATCAAGTAGAGGTCGCACCCGTTAAGATTAACTTAGTCATACACTAGGGCAACTGCATCTAAAACTTAACTTCGGCTTTCAGATCTGACGAGCTAACGGTCGCGTTCAGCGTCGGACAGTAATCTTTGCATCATCACCGAAACCTTAATACCGCCCGCTGCAACACGGTTGTTAGGTTGCGCGACGATCCGAAGTTTATGGGATCATTCATCGCTGCTGAGATCTAAAAGTCTAAATATAGAATTTAGATCACTCGGTTGCAAGACCCATCTATAAGCGGGATGGACTTCCCAGTCAAATCCGAAATCAACAAATGTAGAACTTAGATATCTATTTTCTTCAAAATATCTCCTAGTGATTTGACCATCATTCGTCTCACGTCGCGCTGTCAGGAAATTAATCTTGTACAAAAAAGCTGCCAAGTCTTTAGGTTTAACAGTCGATTTGCTGTTGGCGAACCTAAAATCATGATTTTGACTTATGTTCTGAATTTTCTGAAGGAGCGCATCTGTTTTGTATACATAACTTTGCTGCGTTGTCCTCTCTTTCTGCGTTGGCCGCATATTCATTAAGAGTTTATCGATTTCTGGAAGTTCAGAACGATACTCATTTATCGTATCTTGAATTCTTCCCTGAGAGTATTCCTCAAACACAGCCTGGAAATCTGTTGTTTGAATCAAAGGGGATCGCCTTTCATACGATTTCCTAGCGGCTAATGTGCAGAGCTTAACTAAATCACGAGGTCTTTTTCTAATTAATGACATCAAGACTCTGTGAATCGGAGCATTTTCCCATTTGCCTACACCAGTGAAGCGTGGTTCCATTACACCTGAGAGATATCTGCTTGCCAACTCTATCTGAGATGTCTTTAATAATTGTGATTCATTTACCGTTCTCCCAAAATATGTTTCCATTCGTTTAATAAGGACGACAAAGATTTCATGATTTGTCCAAGACTGCCAAATCACTGAGCCTTCGATTTTATCTGTTGATTCATCTGAAGTTCTGACTAAATAGTAAACGTCTGCCCTTAGAGAAACCTTAAAAATAACACCACGGCTATCTCGGCTAATATCTCGAACCGAGTTTAAGAGAGAAGATATTTGTGTTATGTCCTCTCTTTTGCCTTGCCATCCTCTGTCTAAATCATCAATATAAATTGATATTTTTCCTGTTTCTAAAAATCTTTCAATAAAATCTCGCTTGGAAGCATCGTAATTTTTACTATTAATGGCATCTTTAAAGTAATCCGAGATAAAGTCAACAATCTTAAAACTGTAATCCTCAAATCCAGCCATTGCTTCTTTTAAGGATTTCCCTCGAATTCCAATAAAATTCAATGCCTTCTGAACAATTACCTTACTCAATCCATGCGTCCAACTTCTGACTCTGCTCAGAAAGTCTTTCTGCTCTATTGTTAAATCAGCAATATCGTTGGGTTGGATTAAAATACACAGGTTTTTCTGATCCTCGCCTTCTGTAATTGCCATTTTAAAGAGAGCTGATTTTCCAATCCCTTTGTGACCAACCAGAATACGAATTCCTTGGTCAGCAGTTACTTGCTCATACGAAGTCCCCTTGAAATAATACTCTTTTAAACGACCTGGATCTTCATCCTCTGCTGCTTCGTGCCCAAACAAACCCTGAATGGTTGATTCTGTAAACTCTAGTTTTGCAGTCATTTTTACTTGCTCCTTACAAAAAAACTTTAATGTATATCTAGGAACACTAACGCCAACATTCCTTAGCTGGGTTTCAATCCTTTTGCTTGTAGTAGATTAGTATCTGTAAATTTAGTCGCTATAGTTGAGGCATTCGTGAAATCTGCTTGTGAGAGATTCGCTCTAGTGAACTCTGCCGCGTCTAAATTAGCTTTAGAGAAACACGCACCTACTAAATTTGAACCTGTAAAATCAGATAATTCCAGATTTGAACCTGTAAAATCTGCTTCTCGTAGGTTTGATCTGACAAAATTTTCTTTTCTAAGTATAGAAGATTGGAAGCCTTCGCCCCCTAAATTTGCGCCTTTTAGATATGAAAAGCTAAGATCTAGATTTTTTTGCTTCGGATCTTGAGATATTTTCCGCCGTTTTATAACAGTTAATGCAGCCTGAATCTCCTTAGAAACTGTTTGCTGATTCCCACGATTCTTATCTATCGAAGACCTATGTCTCACGAAGGAACACAGAACTTCCATAACGCTCCAGTGATCTTTTTCAGAATCGCTAGCAATTCTCTCTAAGGCATAGATCCCACCCATGCAAACTTCAGGCTTTTCGCTCCCTAGTTGTTCAATTGCTTTGGTGAATCGCTCGGTAACTTGCTTATCTTCTGTAGCGATTAAATTGCGCCATGTGAAATACACCCCAATCACTAGAACTATCCCCCCTACAGTTTGGGATAAAGTACCAAAAGATTGAGCAAGTGAGGATCGAGTGGCGTTCTCAAGTTCTATGCGCTCTTTGGGAGTCAGAGTTTTCTCAGAAGCAACTCGTAACTGTGGCAGTATCCAGAACCCCCATGTCCCAGCGACGAAAACGCCCATCAATAAAAATATAGCCGCCGTGTATACAACCAAGAAATACGAAGAACGTTTATACACTCTATTTATCCATTGTTCGACATTGAAAGAACTCAATCTCTGACAGATAAGCTTGAACTGCGACCCTAACCAACAGCCTAAGCAACCTAACTTCTTAGTAGAGAGAAAGTTTCCGTACATCATGCCAAAACTGGTGAATAGGCAGATGATTTCCGCATAACACCCCGAATCAGACAGATAGGCAGAATCTTTCTGCATAGTAGGCTCATTTGGATGGAGATGCGAAAAGATTCTACCTATTTGTAGATTCAGTCTGGCTGTCGGCGTATAGGTTCCCTGCGCTGGGGATGGTTGCCCCGACATTGCCTGTAATCTGGCTGGTGCAGTCAATTTTTGATGCGATCGCCCTAACTCAAAAACCACTTCAGGTAGCAAGGCGATCTCAATCTCCTGTGACAATCTTCGGCACTTTAAAGAACTCGCCTTCGCGATCGGGCGCACCCTCCAAAATGTCTTCACGAGGATAGGGCTGCTGACGATCGACGCGCACTACATTGCTGACCTCGATCGCGCGGGTCGTCGGCTGCACATTCGTGACATCTAACTCACTCAGCAACTCAAAATAATCCAGAATGCTGCTGAGTTGAGTGGTGAATTTTTCCTCTTCTTCGGGCGTTAGCTGCAAACGAGCGAGATGAGCAACTTTTTGAACCTGGGCACGATCGAGCATGAGCGTTAATGATGAAGTTTGAGTTGAGACAGACCTAAAAGTACACATCCATCGTCGATCGCCCAGTGGTTTTGAGCCAGTTTTGAGCTTCGATGTAGTTGTTAGGCGCTAAATTGATGGCGCGTTTCCAATAGTCAGCAGCTTTTTCAAACAAGGCTTCCGCTTCTTCTGCTTTGCCTTCTTCTTGGGCTTTCTCGCCCAGATAGTGAAAAATGACTGCAATGTTATTGACGGCTTGAGGCAAGCGAGGATTGAGTTCGATCGCCTGGTGATAATATTCCAGCGCTTTTTCGTGTTCACCATTGCTGGCGTGAATCAAGCCAATGTTATAGAGAAT
Source organism: Phormidesmis priestleyi ULC007 (assembly GCF_003003695.1). Lineage (NCBI taxonomy): Bacteria > Bacillati > Cyanobacteriota > Cyanophyceae > Leptolyngbyales > Leptolyngbyaceae > Phormidesmis > Phormidesmis priestleyi. The sequence goes on along the minus strand of NZ_PVWG01000005.1, from coordinate 205,726 downwards.
ATAGCTACGATCGTTTTCGTCATCTTCGAGCGTCAGCGCTTCGTAGTAGTTTTCTAATGCCTCAGCATATTCGCCATCGGCCTGAGCAGACATGCCATCTCGATAATAGGCAAAGGCTTCTTTCTCTCGTTTGCTTGCCGGAAAAACCTTCAAGATGAGATCTGCCATCACCGTGAAGCTTTTGTCAATGAAATTGTCGTTGCGTTGAGTTCTAGGCATATAGCGCTCGGTAGAGGATTGAAACGGTTAGGTTGTGCAGCTTCCAGACACTTATTGTAGTTTACCGCCTCGACAGATTCTAAAGTTTGAAGTTTGAAGTTTAAATTGACTCTCCTAGTTCTCGATTTCGCTTTCTTATACTAGAGAGATAGCTCTATTCGGGGAACGCGCATGGATTCTAATCTGACTCCCGATCCCGCCATTGTTAAAGCCGTTGAGCGGCTCGATTATCGGGTCACGGTTGGCGATGTTGCGGCTCAAGCTGGGCTAGATGTCAATCTAGCAGAGCGAGGACTGCTCGTGCTGGCTTCTGCGGCAGGGGGGCAACTTCAAGTCGCAGAGTCGGGCGAAGTCGTCTATTTGTTTTCTCAAGATTTTCAGACCGTTCTTCGCAATAAGTTTTTTCAGCTTCAGGTGAAAGAATGGCTTGATCGCATCTGGCAATCGGTGTTTTACCTGATTCGTATTTCCTTTGGAATTGTGTTGATGGTGCTGATTGCGCTGGCGATCGTGGCGATCATTATCCTCGTTCTCGCAGTTAACTCCAGTCGAGACGATAACAATGATAACGGTGGCGGAATCGGGATGCCAAACATGGGGTTTCCTGACCTTTTTTGGATTTTCTATCCCAATTATTACGATCGCTACGATCGTCCGTCTCCTCGCCGTCGCAATCAAGGCACCACCGGCGACATCAACTTTCTAGAAGCCGTTTTTTCCTTCTTATTTGGGGATGGCAACCCCAACGCAGACTTAGAAGAACGGCGCTGGCAAGCGATCGCGACGGTGATTCGCAACAATCGAGGTGCAGTCATTGCTGAACAAGTCGCCCCCTTTTTAGATGACGTGGGCACTGGCTACGACCAGGAGTATGAGCAGTATATGCTGCCTGTGTTAGCGCGGTTTAACGGGCGACCAGAAGTTAGCCCAGAGGGGCAGATCGTCTATCACTTTCCTGACTTGCAAACGACGGTGGTTGAGCCGCGCCGCAAGTCTGTTGCCGATTATCTGCAAGAATATCGCTATGTGTTTAGCCGCGCCAGCCGTGGGCAGAAGATCGCTGCCGCTTCGCTGGGTGCTTTGCTATTGGCGTTGGCGATCGTGCTCAATGTCTGGCTCTCAGGTGGAATCGCGCTGGTTGGTGCGGCTGATACCTTTGTGAGAGCGATCGCGGTTCTCTCTCTGGGCTACAGCGCTGCTTATCTATCGGTTCCGCTCATCCGCAATTTTTGGATTGGGCTTCGCAATCGCAAAATCAGCGATCGCAATGGAGAACGTCAGCAACGGGCACGGCTGTTAGAGCAAGCCGATCCGACGATCGCGCAAAAACTCTCTTATGCTCAACAGTTTGCGGCTGAAACGGTGATTCATGACGATGATCTGATCTACACAACTGAACGAGATTTAATTGATCAAGAGAGCGATCGATCGGCTCAAATCGATGCTGAATGGCAAAAACGGCTGGAGAGCGAATAACGGCGCTGTTGCCTCTGCTAGACTGCGTTTCAGGCAAATGGGTATCATCAGATTTAGGGGTTATTTGATTAGTCGCCCGATATCTGCGGCGGCGATCGCTCAATTTCTCAAAGAGTCCCTGCCTCTTAGTAAATAGCGATGACCCTTAGTTAAACACGTCTAAAATTTTGCGGCAAAACCCTTTTAGGCTCTCGCAAATCTCTGGGGTTGGGCTGCTAGTGCCTTCAAAGCCCCAGTTTTGCACCGTTGAAAACCGCCACTGCTTACCCTGATGATCAAATCCTGCGGCTTCGACTCCGATCGCTCGACGAGTCTCAACTTCTAAGTCTTGATGAAACCGGATCTGCACCAAAACGCTGCGGCTTTGAAACAGGCGACTGCGACCCGGAAAGTGAAACCCAATGTCGATCGAGTCAGGATCAACCAGTTCTCGCGTGTCTAGATCATTTGCCCAGGGTTTTAAGTCTGCCCGCGCATCGGGAAACTCAGCTTTAAAGAGATTGACCACTGTTGCAATTTTGCTAGCAGTTTCAAGGGTTGTTGCTTGTTCTGCTGCGTTCACTCCCCGCTCTCCTTGCCTTTGGTTTCGATGCCTGTAGCCTGAAATTTACGCTTTTTTACCATCATAATCAAGCCCCGATCGCTAGACAGTACCGATTGATACAACGATGGGTTCTGAATTGAAATAGTCTTTGCGATCGCCAGCTAATAATTTTGCTTGACAGATTTGGGCGATAAACTGCTAGAATACTATTCGGTAACGCGATGGGGCGTCGCCAAGTGGTAAGGCACCGGGTTTTGGTCCCGGCACTCCTAGGTTCGAATCCTAGCGCCCCAGTTTAAACAAATTCTTCACAGTGCCAAGATGTTGCCGGAGATCTATCGTCAACGTTATCGAGACTTTCGGCAGATTCTAGAACGGCTGCAAGCTCTGATCTCCCAGCCAGAACTTGATCACCCGACTTTGAAGGCGGACGCTCTGATCGTTCAGCAGTTTTTTCAAGATCAAGTGAGAAGTTTAGATTTAGAAGCACTAGATTTAACTGCGGGGCAGCGATCGCACTCATTTCACGTCGAGATCAACAAACAACTGCGGCTCTTAGCAATGGATGTGATGTTCTTGCAAACGGCAAAACAATCTGCCACAAGCCAGCAAAGGTTAAGACAGGTGCGCGATCGGATCAGCACACTCATTCGCTATTGCAATGCACTATTGCAAGAAGAATAATCAATATTCTCGCTCAGTTGCTAAAACGCGACAAGAGCTTGATTAAATAGAGATCGTCGCATTGAGAGCAACGCTGTGCAATGTCCTAAAGATCGCAAGATTGCGCTGGTAGAGGGTGTTTTAGCAGAGCAGCTAAACGTGAAAGCCTGTCCCGATTGCAAAGGAACCTGGATTCCGTCGGAAGACTATCAGACTTGGCAACGTCAGCGATCGCACCCAACCACGGCAGCAGAGCTAGTGCCAGAAATTTTAGATGTAGAGTTTGTGCAGTCGCCCTTTGATGCCAAAGCGTCTCTCTGCCCAGAGTGCCGAAGTTATTTGGCAAGAACTAAAATCGGCATGAAAACCCCTTTTTATGTCGAGCGGTGCCCTAGCTGTGGCGGCATCTGGTGCGATCGTGGCGAGTGGGATGCCTTAGAAAAAATGGGCTTGCACACGGCGATCGAGCAATTATTTACCAGTGAGTGGCAGTCGCTATCCCGCGAACGAGAGCATTTTGCCCAAGAAAAGCAGGCGACCGTCGAAAAACTGGGTGAAGACCTGGCAAGTCAAGTATTTGTTTTGGCTGAAGCGTTGGAGAAAAATCCGAATGGCGATTTTGGCGTAGCTTATTTGATGCGACGGTTTGAAAACATTGTGAAAGCGCAGAAAGCGAAGGCGATCGACAAGCCACGAGATCTGCCATTCGTTTGAATTCGCTGGTAAAGTAGCTAAAAGCACGTCAGTTCGACGGAAGTGGTTAGATTCGATAGTGAATTTGGAAAGCCCCCAGAATCGGGGATTTAGGGGGCAGAAGCCGCTCTTGACGAAGCGAAAAAACTCATCGAACTGACGTTAAAAGCAGAATCGCCTAAAATGAACGAACCTCTTTTTTGCGTTGAGAATCTCCGAGTTGCCTACTCAAAAATTTATGCCAGTTGGGTAGTGGATGATGTGTCATTCACGCTGCAACCGGGCGAACGTTTGGGACTGGTCGGAGAATCGGGCTGTGGCAAGTCAACGCTAGGGCGGGCAGCGATGCGGTTATTGTCTGATGCTGCCAAAATTGAAGGCGAGGTGACGTTTCAGGGGCAGTCAGTTTTTAGGCTTTCGCCCTCACAGTTACAAAAGTTTAGAGGTGAAGCTGTCGCGCTGATTTTTCAAGACCCGATGACGCGACTTGACCCCTTAATGACGATCGGAGATCACTGTCTAGAAACACTCAAATCTCACGAGCCGCATCTCTCGACCAAACAGGCAAAAGCGCGTGCGATCGCTACGCTAGAAGCTGTTAAAATCCCGGCGAGTCGTTGGGGGCAATATCCCCACGAGTTTAGCGGCGGAATGCGGCAACGAGTCGCGATCGCTCTCGCCCTCCTTTTAGATCCCAAACTGATCGTAGCGGATGAGCCAACAACGAGTTTAGATGTCACCGTTTCGGCTCAAATTTTGCAAGAACTGACCCGCTTGTGCAGTCAGCGACAGATGGCGTTGATTTTGATTTCTCACGATTTAGCGATGGTGTCAGAATATTGCGATCGCATCGCTGTCATGTATGCGGGAAAGATTGTTGAAATGGGAACTACACAATCGGTTTTTCAAAACCCGCAGCACGACTATACAAAATCGCTGCTTAACGCTGCCCTTCAGATTCAAAAAGACGACACGGACGATCGGGCGATTCTCAAACAAAACGCGCCGATTTTGCAATTGCAAGACTTAAAGCAACACTACACGCTAGAGCAAAACTTTATTTCGCGACTGTTAAACCAAACCGATCAAACCATTCGAGCGGTGGATGGCATTGACTTAGACCTCTACCCCGGTGAGACGTTGGGATTGGTAGGCGAATCAGGCTGTGGCAAAAGCACGCTGTCTCGCACGATCCTGCAACTGCTGCGTCCAACTTCTGGCAGCGTCAGATTTTTAGATCAGGAGTTGACGAACCTCGATCGCCGATCGCTTCGACAACAACGCCGCCAGATTCAAATGGTGTTTCAAGATCCGTTAGCGTGTTTAAATCCGAGAATGACGATCGGGCAGAGCATTGCCGATCCGCTTTTAATTCATCGGTTAACCACGACTGAAAAAGCCAAGCTCGACGTTGAAGCGATGCTAGAACGAGTTGGCTTAACCCCTGTGGAGGATTTTTACGATCGCTATCCAGCCAAGTTGTCTGGTGGGCAACAGCAGCGAGTCGCGATCGCGCGGGCGCTGATCACTCGTCCAAAATTGCTGATTTGCGATGAACCCGTAAGCATGTTAGACGCGACGGTGCAAACTCAAGTGCTGCAACTGATGCAGGAGTTAAAACGAGAATTTGACTTGACGTATTTATTTATCACGCATGATCTTTGGGTGGCAAGATTTTTCTGCGATCGTATTGCGGTGATGAGTGCGGGCAAAATTGTTGAGTTAGGGCTAACGCAAGAGATTTTTAGCAACCCTCAACACCCTTACACGAAGACACTTTTAGCCGCCGCGCCGCTCCTGAGTCGCATGACGGGGTGAGTAAAGTTCGTGATTTTGGATCGAAATGCTCAAAGCATCGTTCAAAACTAAAACGTTTCTGAATTTCTGCGGTTAGAATGCTCTCTGGTGCCTCATGTCAAACGGCAATTTATGTCAAACACTGAGTCAAAACCTGATGCCTTAGATCAGTTTGTTGAAAAGCTGCTGGTTCGCAGTGTGATTTTACTCGGAATCATTTTTTTGATGATGCACATGCTCGGCAAACGTCCGGCGTTTTGGGTTCCTGACGAGTCAACTGGAGCTAAAACACCGCTCGTCATGCAAGGTGGCGATCCCTATATTCGGGCCCTGATGCGAACGATTTCTGCCAGTGAGTCAAATGTCCGCAATCCCTACGCGGTTCTTTATGGCGGAGAATATGCAACCGATTTGAGCAAGCACCCCGATCGCTGCGTGACGATCGTCGCTGGGCCCAACACAGGCAACTGCACGACGGCTGCTGGGCGCTATCAGTTCATCACCTCGACCTGGCTAGAGCAAGCACGGCACTATCACCCTGAACCGCCGACGCTGTTTTTTTGGCAGGGCTACAGTTTTTCTCCTGAATCTCAAGACGCAGTGGTCTATAAGTGGCTCAGTGATTCTCAAGCGTGGGGCGTTGACCTGCACCAACTGTTAAAGAAAGGACAGATCAACACAGTCTTACAGCGACTTTCGGGCACCTGGACAAGCTTGGGGTATGGCATCGAAGATAATGCCAACACCAGTGAGTTACCGAGTGTCTATCGCCAAATGTTGAAAGAAGAACTGGGGCGATCGGCAAAACTGTAAAAATTCGACGTGGCTGAATGATCGGTAAGGATTGAGCTTTCTCATGGCACAAAGTTCTGTTTTATGATGGCTAGAACTCTGAATAGTGAAGAATCACAGTAATCTTCATCATGATTTCAACTTCCTTTAATGAATTCTCAAAATTTCTTGAGTGATGTATGTCAAAATGTAAAGCGTGTGGATTATCTCTTCTCTAACTAATTCTCTCACTCCTACTGCCGTCGCCCTAGGAAATTTTGATGGCATTCATCAAGGGCACCGACAGGTAATTTTGCCTGTTCTCAATAGCGACTCTCAAACTCGTGCGACTGTCGTTTCTTTCTGCCCGCATCCGAGAGAGTTTTTTAGCGGGCAGCCCCACGCGCTGCTAACGCCTCAGTCTGAAAAAGCACTTCAGCTTCAAATGATCGGGGTTGAGCAGTTGGTCTTGCTGCCGTTTAACCGAGAACTCGCAGCCCTAGACCCGCCGCAGTTTGTCGAAGAAGTTTTGGTGCGGCACCTGCAAGCAAAACAGGTCAGCATTGGGCAAGATTTTCGATTTGGGCACAAGCGATCGGGCACTGCTACTGATCTGTCTGAAATCGCAGCAACTTACGGAATTGGGGTGACCATTGTTCCTCTGCTCACCTTTAAAGGCAAGCGGGTTAGCACGTCAGCGATTCGTGATTCGCTTGAGCAAGGAGATTTGACTATCGCAAACCGCATGCTGGGGCGCTCTTATAGTTTGGTGGGCGAAGTCGTTGAAGGTCAGCAGCTAGGAAGAACGATCGGTTTCCCGACTGCTAATTTACGAGTTCCACCTGAAAAGTTTTTGCCTCGGCAAGGGGTCTATGGAGTGCGCGTGTTTGGTCAAGCGCTCAACCGTGACGAACCCGTCTTGGGCGTGATGAATATTGGTAATCGCCCAACCGTCAACGGAACCCAGCGCACGATCGAGGTTCATCTGCTAGATTGGCAGGGCGATCTCTATGGTCAGACTCTCACCGTAGAGCTTGAGCAATTTATCCGCTCTGAACAAAAATTTTCCTCACTCGATGAGTTAAAAACTCAAATCAAAGCAGATTGTGAAACGGCTAGAGCGATGTTGGTTCCCGTTTTATAACGCTCTGACAGCAAGTGAAAGGGGTCTACGGTCGATGTTCTTGTTTAGTCAAATCGGATGATTCCAGCTATTTTGTTGCGTAGATCGTCTCGCACACGGGCTGTTTCGTTCCCGTTGTCACCGACCACCATGACGATCGCTGTAGCGCGAGGAGTTGTTGCAAAACAGGTGATTGCAGCATAACTTCCGCCACTGGAACCCGCAACCTCATTTTGCGATCGGCGAATGTTCTGGAAATTCAGATTTCGCATTGTGTCATAAGCGAAGTCGAAACAAGTCTTAGTCGAAGCTGTCTTGACCGCTGTTGAACCCCAATATAGATAAGCAGCCTGTGCTGTCTTGGCGGTCGATAGAAAGAATACTCCCATTAAAGACAGGGTTACGCCTGCCGTTGCGATCGCTTTAAATGACTTATTCATTAGGAAACTCCTGTTTAGTTGTTGCTGTGTTTTTTCAAGATCTTCTTTGTAGACGCTGCTTAGTGGAGCAAAATCGGCGGACTCGCATCAATAGTTACAAAGGGCATAGAGAAACTCAAGAAGGCAATGAATGCGTCATCTTCCTCAAGCTGCGAGGTCTGCCAACACCAAACCCAAACAAGGTATCGCGATCCCGGAACCATATTTATAAGCGCGGGTGCGAGTGGCACAGTCCCCAGTCCAAAAGCCGGCGACGCAGCCTCTGCAATTCGACCACTGCCCTTTTGACCTGAAAACGTGGTCATGCCGCTGGCGCTCCAAAGCACGGGCTGGCGTGACATTGTTGGCTGCGGCTCTGAGTTGGTGTAAATCGTGATGCCCATGCCGCCCCTGCTCCGAGCAAAAGGCAGGTTCTCGAATGCGCTCCAGTTCCAGTCATAGGTGCCTTGGGGCGTGATTGCTGCAAGTACTGGTTCGTTTGTGGTCAAGTAGAAGCCGATACCTGCTGCGGAAAAGCCATTGCGCTTTGGAATAGTGATTGCTTTGCCGTCTACACGACCTCCAAATGAAAAGCCGTTTCCTTCAGACCATTCCCGATCGTAAGGCGGTCCAAAAACTCTAGTGCCACTCGGCACAGTAAAGTCGAACGTCTTCACCGTACTAGCGATGTCTACACTTAGCCGCTCTACGAAATGCTTTTCTAACTGGTGTCGCGTCCGCAGTCCGCCAAACTCACGAACCTCGTCACGAGGCTGTGCGGCGGCTTCTGCTGCATCTGTGTCGTCATACATTTCGCTGATGTGACGATCGAGTTCCGAAGTCACATGAGCAGAAATGAGCGATGTATCGCGATCGCCGTCTGTATCTGCGATCGCACTGCGTTCTATGCTAAAGCGCTGTCCTTCGCTGATCCTTTGTTCGATATGTCTTTTAATTTCATCGTACATGATTTTCTCCTATTCGACATAGTAGCTGTCTTCTTACAGGTATCTCTCGACCCCAGCACCAACACCAGAACAATGTTTACTAAAGTGACAACCAGAGTTAGTAGGAGATTGGACAAGATGAGAATTTCATGTTGCAGGTTCTAACGGATTGACTATTATCAATCGGGTGATTGATAACATTCGATGCAGAGGAATTTTGTGGCGATCGCTGATTCCCATCCTTCGATTCAAGAGTCCTACCTTCCAACAGTTCAGACCCTCTAGCTAACCCTTTTCTATGCGTTTCAACAGGAAAGTGAGTTTGAGTAATTCCTGCCAGCACGACTACTGGAATTGCAACTGTGCCTAACAGACCTAACAAAACCTTTAACGATATGAGTGATTTCATCATCGCCTCCGTTATGGGTTGTATAGCATTCAATCAGCCGTTGATTGTTGTTCTCTTGTACTCTGCGATTTGAGAAGAGGTTGGGTTGATGTCAAGAAACCCAACCTACAAGAGCAGCGGTCGCTTGCAAAGTTTTGCAATACCGTCAGAGCATTTAATACAGCTTAGAAACGTCCGATCCAGTAACGAATCCAATAGTTCCAGGTTGAAAAACCAATGCCAGTTTCTTTTGCATTCCATTGGTGAAATGACCAACCACGGGGCACATTTCCAACAAACATCGTATTTCGGTTCGTGCCAAGTTCATCATCTTGATCCAACACCATAAACGTTCTAATAGCATCCAGAGGGAGGCTTGCTGCCGCGAAAAGCGGATTTGGCATGGCAGTTACAGCCTGATCCACCAATGTCCTTGCTTGGTCATATCGGCTAACATCTTTTACAGCATCTTCATCAAAAACAATCATCTCAATCTGCAAAGGACTGTTATCAGGCACCTCCTTATCAAATACAATTCCACCTCCAAAGTTAAACTTGCGTGTTTCATTCGTGTTAATGCTGATGGGGCGGGTAACAAATCCGCCTGAAGTTTGACCACTAAAGGTTCTAATTGCGCCAACAACATAGAGTTCATCTGCACCTGTAACATCCTCGGTGTCATAGCAAATCGCTTCGTCGATCGAGACAATGATTCTAGACATAAGTCCTCTATTTTTTGAATTTACTGAAGAAATGAAAGTGATACGAGATGAAAGCATATAATTGGTACGTAATAATTGACCTAAATTAGGCTTTCATTTCTCGCTTCATGTCTACTATGGTTACCGATCAGAATTCGATTTGATAACTGGGAAAATTCTGGAAGTGACTACTAAGAAATTAGAAAAAGTTGGCTCGCAAATTGAAAAAGTCAGGAGCAAAAATCGCTTTTGAAGCGAAAAGTCTGGAAAAGTCAGGTGAAGTTACCCAATTGCCTCATCAATGAATCCTTGATATAACCAAGGGTATTCCTCTTGTTGCTCTAAGCCATGAACGCTGAACCAGAACTGTCTTGGGAGCAAACTCAAAATCTGGTCAATGCACTGGTATTCAAAGATACTGGGAAGCATCTCAGCGACATTGAAATAGAGGTACTGCAAGGTGCATGGGAAGGCAAAAGTTACGATGATATTGCCAAACAATTGATGATGAGTGTTAGCTACATCAACAAAGATGTCGGCTATCGGCTGTGGAAGAAACTTTCGGCAGCACTTGGAGAAGAAGTCACGAAGAAGAGCTTCCGGCAAGCACTGAAGCGAGAATGGCAAAAGCAAACCATTCCGATCGCCGACTCTGCAACGTCAACCGCCCCGATCGCAACGACCCTAGAATTTCCAGAAGGCTCCGTAGCGCTGAACTCTCTGTTTTATGTAGAACGTCCTGCCATTGAATCAGACTGCTACAAGGAGATTGTTAAGCCCGGTGCCCTGATCCGAATTAGAGCGCCGAGACGCATGGGAAAAACATCGCTACTCAACAGAATTTTGGCTCATGCGGCTCAACGGGGCGATCGTACTGTGCGAATCAATCTACGCAACGCTGAGAAAACAGTTTTTACACACCTGGACAAGTTTTTACGATGGCTGTGCGCCAATGTGAGCCGAGAACTTAACCTGGAGCCGAGACTCAATGACTATTGGGATGAAGAGATTGGCAGCAAGGTAAGCTGCACAGGCTACTTCCAGTCCTATCTGTTGGCACAAATAGAAACCAACCTGGTATTAGGATTAGACGAGATCGACACGGTGTTTAATTACCCCGATATTGCCGAAGATTTTCTGGCGTTGCTGCGAGAATGGCACGAGGAAGCGATGATTCAGCAACCTTGGCAACGGCTGCGGCTGGTTGTGGCTCACTCAACAGAAGCATACCTCTCGTTAAATATTCATCAATCTCCCTTTAATGTTGGCTTCCCATTGCGGTTGTCGCCGTTCAATTCAACCCAAGTTGAAACATTAGCTCAATTACATGGGCTGCTGTGGACTCCAGCAGAAACCCGACAATTAACCGCGATGGTCGGTGGGCATCCCTATCTGATTCGACTCGCCCTCTACTACCTTTCTCGTCAATTAGTCACCCTGGCACAACTGTTGCAAGATGCACCAACCCATGCCGGGATTTATAGTGACCATTTGCGGGGTTACTTAGGGCATTTAAAACAGCAGCCAGAGTTAGCATCCGCCTTGAAACAAGTGGTGACTGCCCCAGATTCTGTGCGCTTAGACTCAGTGCCTGTCTATCAGTTAGACAGTATGGGACTCGTCCATCTCAATGGCAATCAGATTTCACCGAGCTGTGAGCTATATCGTCAATATTTCAGCGACAATCTGATCTAGGTGACACGATCGTTAACGCAGGCAACATCATGACTGTCATCCACCCTGAAGACCACGAGGATTACGAATATAAAGTTGGCGGTAGCCTCCCGCCCAATGCACCTTGCTATGTCACGCGACAGGCAGACCAAGTATTGTTGGCAGGGTTAGAGGCAGGTGAATTCTGCTATGTGTTCAATTCTCGACAGATGGGCAAGTCTAGCTTGAGGGCACAAACGATGCGATCGCTAGAGACAAAAAACATTGCCTGTGCTACGGTTGACATCACAAAATTGGGTTCTCGACAAGTCACTGCTGACCAATGGTATAAGGGGCTGGTGGTGGAGTTGGTCAGAGTTTTTGATCTAGCCGATGAGTTTGACCTCAAACCCTGGCGGAGTCAACAGGCAGAATTATCGGCACTACAACAATTGAGTCTGTTTATAGAAGATATTCTACTGACCAAATTGCTTCAGTCTAAAATTTGTATTTTTTTAGAAGAAATTGACAATGTTAGAAGTTTAGATTTTTCCACTGATGATCTGTTTGCCTTGATTCGGACTTGTTATGAACAACGGATCGATCGTCCAATCTACAATCGCCTCACGTTTTGTTTGTTAGGGGTTGCCACTCCCTCAGACTTGATTACAGATAAACAAAGGACACCCTTTAATATTGGTCGATCGATCGATTTAACCGGGTTTACCTTTGCAGAAGCTCAAATCCCCTTAACGCAAGGCTTGATCGGCAAGGTAGACAACCCGGAAGCAGTGTTACAGGCGATCCTAGCCTGGACAGGTGGACAACCCTTTTTGACCCAGAAAGTGTGTCGCTTGGTGGTAGAGGAGACGACCCATTCCCCTACGGCTCTCTTCTCCATACTACCTGACCCCTTGATTAGGCAGATTGTACAAACTAGAGTGATTGAGAATTGGGAAACCCAAGATGTTCCGCCTCACCTGAGAACAATCCGCGATCGCATTCGAGGCAGCGGACAGCGGAGAGGTCGGTTACTCGGTTTATATCAGCAGATTTTGCAAGGTGAAGCCATCACCCTTGATGACAGCCCTGAACAAATGGAGTTGCAACTGTCGGGATTAGCGGTCAAGCAACAGGGCAAACTCCGGGTTTATAACCGCATTTATGCTGCTGTTTTTGGACAGGCATGGGTCGAGCAAGAATTCAAAGCGCTCCGACCTGATTTTTATGCTGTTGCTTTGTCCGGTTGGATCAGATCAAACAGTCAAGAAACATCCTGGTTGTTGCGCGGACAGACGTTACAGAGAGCACAACAGTGGGCAGCAGATAAAAGCATTAGTGACCAGGACTATCGCTTTCTAGAGGCAAGTCGAGAATTGGAACAACGCGCTCTGCAACAGCAGTTTGATGCCGAAGCAGAAGCCTCCGGGATTTTGGCAGAAGCTAACCTGGTTTTGGCAGAAGCCAATCAAACTCTGGCACAGTCAAACCATAAGGCAAAACGACGGATTCGGATTGGGGGAATAATTCTCGCGCTTTCTCTGATGATGGCGATCGCAGCAGGAATATGGGCTGGAAGAATGATCCAGGAGGCGCAACTAGAGAGAATCAAATCCCTCAGCCTCTCCTCAACGGCTGCATTGAATGCCAATCAAGAACTAGATGCCTTACTAGCTGCCCTCAAAGCCGCCATTCGGTTGAAAGCTGCTCCTTGGGCAGATGCTTCCACCCGATCGTCTGTTCAGTTGGCATTGCAGCGATCGCTCTTTCAAGTTAACGAACATAACCGACTGGAAGGACACAATGGTCAGGTTAGAAGTGTGAGTTTTAGTCCAGATGGCAAGACCCTGGTCACTGCCAGTGAGGACAATACAGTCAGGCTGTGGAGTGTCGATGGACGAGAACTCCAACGGCTGTCGGGACAGAATCAGGCATTTAGAAGTGTGCGTTTTAGCCCGGATGGTCAGAGAATTGCAGCCGTCAGTGCAGACAACACCCTCAAACTGTGGAGTGTGGACGGTCGGGAACTCCTGACCTTGCCCGGTCAAGCCGATGAAGAAAATTTTATGAGCGATCTTTGTTTCAGTCCAAACGGTCAGGTGATTGCGGCTTCGGGTGCAAACCATACTGTCAAACTTTGGAGTATGGATGGACGAACACTCAAAACGCTGACAGGGCATCAGCACTCAGTTTGGAGCCTCAGTTGCAGCCCAGATGGTCACACCATCGTTGCAGCAGATCAAGGGGGAATAGTCAAACTTTGGCGCATGGATGGACAAGAACTCAAAAGCTTCCGGGCAAGTCCACAATCGATTTTTGGAGTTAGTTTTAGCCCAGATGGTCAGTCGATCGCTACGGCAGGCGGAGACACCCAAGTAAAACTGTGGAACTTAGAGGGAAAAGCGATTAGAACGCTCGGCAAACATGAGAATGCCGTCATTGGGGTGCGTTTTAGCCCCGATGGTCAAACGATCGCTTCAGTCAGTGCCGACGCGACTGCGAAGTTATGGAGTCTGGAGGGACGAGTGCTCAAAACGTTCAAAGGGCATCGTAATGCAATTTTTGGCATCAGTTTTAGCCCCGGTGGTCAAACGGTTCCTGCGGAGTTGCGCGGAGCGCTAATCGCCACTGCCGGAGGGGATGATACTGTGAGATTGTGGAGTCTGAACAATCAAAACCATCAAACCTTAATCGGACATACTGATTCTCTATACAGTGTGAGCGTGAGTCCCAATGGCAAAATCATTGCCACTGCCGGAGACGATCAGACGATTCGGCTCTGGAGTCGGGAGGGTCAAGCGCTGGCAACCATTAGCGCCAAGAGCGGTGAGTGGAATCGCATCAACAGTCTCAGCTTCAGTCCAGATGGCAAGACGATCGCCGCTGCCAGTTATGACAAAACCCTCAAACTTTGGAACCTTAAGGGGCAACTCCTGAAAACATTCCATGGTCACAGCAATCAAGTCAGTGAGGTGAGTTTTAGTCCCGATGGTCAAACGGTTCCTGCGGAGTTGCGCGGAGCGCTAATCGCCACTGCTAGTTACGATGGCACTGTCAAGCTTTGGCAGACCGACGATCGAGAACTGAGAACGCTCAGAGGCAATGCGGGTAAAGTTTGGAGCGTGAGTTTCAGCCCAGATGGCAAACTCCTTGCCTCTGGTCATAACGATGGCACCCTCAAACTCTGGAACGTCCTTCAGGGACAACTCCTCAAAACAGTCCAGGGGCATAACAGCTACATTACCCGTGTTCGGTTTAGCCCCGACGGCAAAACCCTTGCCTCCGCAAGTCGTGACAAAACAATTAAACTCTGGACGCTCGACGGTCAAGCGTTGAAAACGCTCAAAGGGCATTCTTCTGGGATGACAGGACTCAGCTTCAGCCCCGACAGTCAAACTCTTGCCTCTGCCAGCGAGGATGGCTCAATTCGGCTCTGGGGTGTCAGATCAGGGCAAGAACTCCAAACGATCGAGGGACACGGTTATCCTTTCTGGAATATTAGCTTTAGTCCAGATGGCAAAACTCTTGTTTCTGTCAGTGATGATGCCCAAGTTGAGATCTGGAGTGCCGAAACGCTAGAGTTTGAGCAGCTAATCGATCGGGGTTGCAACTGGTTACATGATTATCTCCAGCACAATGCTAGGCTAGACCCATCCGATCGACAGCTTTGTGATGGCAGCCAATAAAAGTGCTCCTACAGCCCAAAAGCAGTCGATCGCTGGGCAGTCACCTTCAAGCCGTAGTCAGGGTTGTTAACCAGATCATTTCCGTAGGGTGTAAGACCAGAAAAATTTCCGTCTTGGGACATCTGCCGACTTGAACAACCGTCTTTCCACCAACCCCAAGCGAACCAGCCAATTTCTTGCTCATTTAGCGTCTGCAACAAGGCTTGATACGTAAAATCGGTCTGGGGTGCATGGTTTTCATTGTTGCCATCTAGGTCGTAGTAACAGTATTGGGTTTGCCCATCGCTGTCTTCGTCTTGCTTGTTGGCAACTTCACCGAACACGATCGGCAGATTTGCATTGATGATAGCTTCGACATGAGGCAGTCCATCATAAGCAGCCCAGTAGGCGTGACCACTGAACAAAAGATTGTGGTCAGGGTCGTGATCGATTAGCTCTTGACCGATCGTGGTGAACACCTCGATCGAGGTTCCACAATCAGGCGCATCAATCATAAGCGGGACGTGCAAGTGCTGACGGATGCTGGTAATTGCGCTCTTGTACTCGGTTTTGAATGTCGCCAGTGCTGCCGCAGAATTGTCCGCCCAGCGATAGAACCCCAACTCGTTGACAAGATTAACGATTAGATACTGCTGATGTTTCTTCAACACAGCCAAGACAGGCTCAGAAGTCCACCAAGGAATCAACTGGGTGTTTAGCAGCGTGGCATCGGGGTTACAGGTGAGATCCCACAAACCCAATATTGGAATGATTTGGTTGGCTTTGCAGCTTGCGAGAAACTTATCCAAGTCTTGCAGCGAATAGGCAGGGCGATCGGGTTGACCATAATCCTTATACCATTGGATTCTGACGGCATTGGCTGCCGTTTTTTCCAGTTCCGCCAGTTTATCGCCTTGAGGAAAATCCCAGTCATCCAGCAGGGCTAGGTTAATCCCTCGCAGGATGGTCTTTTGCCCGCTTGAATCATAAAGATACCGTCCCTTGAGATAGAACGTTTCCCTCTGCATCGGCTCATCGCCCAGCAGCTTACCCCAAGTGATGGGGCCGACAAGGCCATCAACAAATAATCCGTTGTTGCTTTGAAATTCTTTGACTCGTTGTAATGTGACGGAACCGAAGGAACCATCGACGAGCAGTAAAGGTAGAGCGGTTGGAGGACGATCGTTGAGTGTAGTTTGAAGCAAAATGACATCTTGACCAGTGGAACCCAGCATCAAAATTTGGGGCATTTGGAACCTCTTTATGAGTAGAGTAGACGGCTCAATTGAGATGGTTTTATCAAATGAGGTGCGATCGCTGATGACTCCATACAACGATCGCTGATCTATGCTACAAGAGCAGGCGATCGCATTCCCGTTATTATTCTACTCAGATTTCAAACCCACTAAATCACAAATAGATGTTCTGGTTCGGTTCTGAAACTAGTCTAAAGACCGAAGAAACATCAACCTTGACACTGATCTTAGCAACTAAGTACACCGAACCAAGTACGCTTGCTCATGACTTCAGAGCCGATGAAAAAAAGAGAAAGATGATTATTCCTCTTCTTCTAAACCCAGCTCCGCCTTGTAATCAAAACCGCGCTTAAGCCTTCGGTTGGTAATGGGAGTGAGTTCATATTTTTCGTTGTGCTGATTGACTTCCTGCTCATGCTTCGCAAACCACAACTTTACTTCTGCCACAGATTGACCGCTAATCTTCTGGAGAATGCCCTGTGAAATGTAAAGCGGCGGCTCTTTCTTTGATTTGTTGTAATCCACAATTGCCGCAAATACCTCGTCGATCGTGATTCCGTCCGCATCTTCTCGTTCTGATTCTGGCTCCTCTGTGTGAACGTCTCTCGTCGTCGAAGTGTTGAGAAGCAAGTTCAAAGCCTGATCTAGAGCCTTATCATTGATCGAGGCTGCGATCGCTGAAGAAACGGGTGTAGATGGATTAAAGCCCTTTTGCAGGATTTCTAAGGCTTGATTCTTCAGAGTCGTCACACTGCGAGTTGAAAGGTCATATTTCTGAGCGACCGTCTTACTCGCGTTCGCATCACCCGATAATTCACGATGTAAGCAATCTAAAGCAACCTTAACTTTTTCGGTCGCAGATAAGTCATTAGAGTTTCGCGTCATAAAGTGATAACCCGTCTAAATTGGTAATTAAACCATAACTCAGTCAGAATACAGCAAAAAGAATCACCAGAAAATAGAATTCCCAAATCATCCGATTAAAAGGTTTAGAAATTCCAGCTTCGATCGCACCTATTGAGTGAAGTTGAAGGCGAATTTTGGGCTGATATTTTTAGATACTTTGGCTAGAAGCGATCGAGATTTTGCGGTAAACATCCCATTTGCCTTGTATCTCTGATCAATAGACATAAGATACAAAACGATGAAACGCTTTTTCACGCTGCTTTTGGTTACTGCTCTATGGATGATAACTTTGTCAGGCGTTGCTCAGTCCGCTTCTAGTTTCAAACTGATGACACAGCAGCCCACTAATCAAGGAGTCTGTAGTCAGCATAAAAATATAAGTCGCGAACTGAAACTTGTCAGCAATCAAAGGTTGAATAGTTCAAAGATATTATTTAGAACAACGGCCAGTGACAAAGTTTTATCTCTACCCACTGCACCTTTACCAACCCTACACCCAGCTTCCTTAAAAGCTAGAGTTCCTGTGATGATGTATCACGATATTTTGCAGGAAAAGAAGATAATTTATGATTTAACACCCCAAGAATTAAGGAAGCACTTTGAACTGATTAAATCGAGTCAGGTGACTCCGATTAGTCTCAATCAGTTGATTGCTCACTTACGAACCGGAAGCCCATTACCCGAAAAACCAATCTTATTGACTTTCGATGATGGCTACGGTGGGCATTATCAATACGCCTATCCACTATTGAAAGAATATGGTTATCCGGCTGTTTTTTCTATTCACACAAGCTGGGTAGGCGTGAATGCAGGTCGGACTCATCTGAGTTGGCAACAACTCAAAACAATGGCAAATGATTCACTGATTACCATTTCTTCCCACAGCAAAACTCATCCTGCGCTAACCAAAATATCAGATCAAAAGCTTTATCAAGAAGTTGTGGAATCCAAGAAAATCCTGGAGTCTAAATTAGATCGCCCTGTTAATTACTTTACTTATCCCTATGGTAAGTATGATTTGAGAGCCAAGAAAGTCGTTGCAAAAGCCAACTATTTAGCAGCAATTGCATTTGGAACACCCACCGAAAAGTTTGCAAACCAGTCAGAAGATTTGTTCAGTATCGCTCGTTTTGAAAAATCTCGTCTAGAAGAGGTGATTCTTCAAGCTTGGGGCAACCCTACTCTGGCGCAGTGCAATTAAACGGCAGGAGAATTTTTATTTCAAGTCAGAGTGCGAAACTATATAACCTTCGAGACCTTCTCGGCTCTAAAAAAACTTATCGATCGCTAACTATCTGGGAACAAAACTAATCAGACCGGGAACAAAACTGATGAAATGTCGTCGTTGGGAAGGGTTGTTCCTTGACACAAGGCTTGAGCGGCTTCCCGTTTAAGACTACCCGTGGCTAAACCCGATCGGAGCTATCTGCCATGATTCGTGTATTACTCGTTGACGACCAAAATCTGATTCGTGAAGGCTTAAAGGCTTTGATTAATCAGGAGCAAGATTTGCAAGTGGTAGGAGACGCAGATACAGGACAAAGCGCTATTCACCAGGTGGAAAAGCTACACCCAGACATTGTTTTGATTGATCCATGCTGTGCCAAACCTGACGGAATTGCCGCCACTGAGACAATTTGTCAGCGATTTCCTGAGAGTCAAGTTTTAATTTTGACCGATTTAGACGATCAAGAGTCGGTGACTACTGCCTTCAAAGTCGGCGCAAAGGGCTATCTTCTTAAAGATTTGTGCCCCGATGAATTAGTTAACGCGGTGCGCTCTGTTCACAAAGGCTATACCCAACTTAGCCCCGGAATTTTGCCCAAAATATTAGGCGGCATGTTTGGCGAATCTGCGTCACTGCCAATTCCTGATATCAACAACAGCACCTCAAACGTAGTGGCATTCAGTTCATCTCGGCGATCGCATCCCATGCCACCTGGGTTTACCAAACTCACGACCAGAGAACGGCAAGTTTTAAGACTGATTGCCGCGGGTTCCAGCAACCGAGAAATTTCTCGATCGCTCGAAATCTCTGAAGGAACGGTCAAAAATCACGTCGCCAGCATTTTAGGACGACTGAACTTGCGCGATCGTACCCAAGCTGCCATCATTGCCAACTCTGTGATGCCGCTTCTAAATTAGCGTCGGCTGCCGCTTCTAACATTAGCGATCGCTGCTGCTTCTAACATTAGCGTTCGCTAAACATGTCGTCTGCTCAATTCTGTGGTACAAGAAAGCTCTTGGACGTGAAATACCGCAGCAATCACCATCCGGTTTGAGGAGACGACAGAAATGATTCACATAATGCACGAGATGACCACCTGGCTGCTGGGCATGACTCACTGGAGCGACCTGCTGCAAATGCACTGGCAGTTACCGCACGATTGGGTCGTTCTTGGCCAGCAATTTAAAGAAACCGACATCGGAGGCGATGTCGGCAGAGCTTGGAGTCATTTTGTTAAAACGGGTCAAGTTTGGGCATTTCTAGTCGGGCTGATTTTAGGCTACATGGCGAGAGCGTTGACCACTTATGGCTGATGGCTCGTTCCTCATCGATCGCTGACACAAACCCACTAACCCGCTAGAATCCGTTTCGGCTCCTCTGGTATAGTCGAGTGTCTATCGTCGCAGCCTAGAGAGGATTTCTTTTGACTCAAGCCAATCAGCCCTCGACCCAAACTTGGAGCCAGCGATTTGAATCGACGTTGCACCCTGCGATCGCCGACTTTAACGCCAGCATCCACTTTGATATTCAACTGATCGAATATGACCTGACTGGCTCTCAGGCGCACGCCGAAATGCTGGCTAAAACGGGCATTATTTCGGCTGACGAAGGCGCGGAACTGGTGCGCGGACTTGAGCAAATTCGTCAAGAATATCGTCAGGGCAACTTCACGCCGGGCACCGATGCAGAAGATGTGCATTTTGCAGTCGAGCGACGATTGACTGAGCTAGTCGGCGATGTGGGCAAAAAACTGCACACGGCGCGATCGCGCAATGACCAAGTAGGCACCGATACTCGCCTCTATTTGCGAGATCAGATCCAGCAGATTCGTCAGCAGATTCGTCAATTTCAAGAAGTTTTGCTGAGTCTGGCAAGTCAGCACGTGAGAACGCTGATTCCTGGCTATACCCACTTGCAGCGAGCGCAGCCGATTAGCTTGGCGCACCATCTTCTGGCTTATTTTGAGATGACACAGCGAGACTGGCAGCGCTTAGGTGAAATTTGTCAACGCGTAAATATTTCTCCTTTAGGCTCTGGCGCACTTGCAGGAACGACCTTTCCGATCGATCGCCACTTTGCTGCCGAACGGCTAAATTTTGGTGGAGTCTATGCCAATAGTTTGGATGGCGTGAGCGATCGAGACTTTGCGATCGAGTTTCTCTGTGCAGCGAGTCTGATCATGGTGCATCTCAGCCGCTTGTCTGAAGAGGTGATTCTTTGGGCATCGCAAGAGTTTAGCTTTGTCAGCCTTAAAGATAGCTGTGCAACGGGTTCGAGCATTATGCCGCAAAAGAAGAATCCTGATGTGCCCGAACTGGTGCGCGGCAAAACTGGCAGAGTTTTTGGACACCTTCAGGCAATGCTAGTCTTAATGAAAGGGCTGCCTCTGGCCTACAACAAAGATTTGCAAGAAGACAAAGAGGCGCTATTTGATGGAGTCAAAACCGTCAAAGTTTGTCTAGAAGCGATGACGATTCTGCTAAGTGAAGGGCTAGAGTTTCAGACGGCGCGATTGACTGAAGCGGTGAACGAAGACTTTTCTAACGCCACAGATGTAGCAGATTATCTAGCTAAAAAGGGCGTTCCGTTTCGCGAAGCTTATGGTCTGGTAGGAAAGGTCGTCAAAACCTCTTTGGCGGCAAACAAACTGCTTAAAGACTTGACCCTAGACGAGTGGAAAGATCTGCATCCTGCCTTTGAAGCCGATGTGTATGACGCGATCGCACCCGAACAAGTGGTGTCTGCCAGAAATAGCTATGGCGGCACCGGATTTGAGCAAGTGCAAAAAGCGCTAGAAGACGCGCAGAAACGAGTCAAGGAAGAGTAAATTAACGTCAGTTCGATGAGTTCTTTCGCTGCGTTCTTCAGCGCTTCAGCCCCCTAAATCCCCCAGAATTTAGGTTCAAAGTCCCCCAATTTTGGGGGATTTAGGGGGCAGCCCGGATTTTCAACCGTAGCAAAAAGCTTCATCGAATTCACGTTAAATTAAGGGATTTCTATGGCTCTGCAAATTGGCGATATTGCCCCTGATTTTAGTTTGTCTGATACCAACGACAGTCTGGTTCGACTATCTGACTTAAAAGGTAAGCGCGTGGTGCTTTTCTTCTACCCGCGTGACAACACACCGGGATGCACCAAAGAAGCGTGTGGCTTTCGAGACGCTTACGCGGATTATCAAGCACAAGATGTAGTTGTGTTGGGCATCAGCACCGATGATGCAAAATCCCATGCAAAGTTTGTGACGAAATATGATCTCCCTTTTTCTCTGCTGTGTGACGAGGGCGGAAAAGTTGCCGAAACCTACGACAGCTATGGCTTAAAGAAATTTATGGGCAAAGAATATTTAGGAATCAGTCGCAATACGTTCGTGATTAGCGCGGATGGCACGATCGAGACTATCTATAAAAAAGTTAAGCCAGATGCTCATGCAACACAAATTTTGAGCGATTTGGCCTGATTGGGATCAAACTCTGAGTATTCTTAAAGATGAATTGCTCTGATTTTTGAGTCTTAGAAAGAATTTCTTCTAAGATCCAACCTCGCTGCGGTTCGACTTCGCCTCTCTACTTTGCTGTCATTAGTTAATTCATGGATCGGTTGTGGCACTTTACTCAAACTGTGTTGGGCATCATTTTTCGCCATCCCATCACAGGCACTAGCATCATCCCCATCTTGCCAGATGGTCGCATTGTGTTGATCCGTCGCCGCGATAACGGGCTATGGGGCTTACCAGGCGGCATCGTCGATTGGGGCGAAAACATTGCCACTGCCGTGCGGCGCGAACTGGCAGAAGAAACTGGACTAGAGGTGACTCAAATTCGTCGTCTCGTGGGGATCTATTCAGCGCCCGATCGCGATCCGCGCATTCACTCGATTTGTGTGGTCGTCGAAGCGGATGTTCAAGGCACGATGCAGATTCGAGACACCCTAGAAGTCTCTGACGTGCAAGCGTTTAACCCAGATTCAATTCCCGAAGGTCGGCTGGCTCACGATCACCGACAGCAGTTGCAAGACTACTTTAAGGGGCAAACGACCCTAGATTGAGAACTGTGAATTAACGTCAGTTCGGTAGAAGTAGTTCACTCCGATGATGAATTCAGGAAGCCCCCTGAATCCCCCAAAATTGGGGGACTTTGAACCGGAGATTTTGGCTTGTGCCCCCAAAATGGGGGATTTAGGGGGCACAAGCCACTGAGAACGAAGCGAAAAAGCTTGTCGAACTCACGTTAATTCACGCTCCTAAAAGATTTTTAATTGAACACATTCCCCAAAACAGCAAATTTGGATCAACGCTAATCTGACTCGCAAACTCTGGAGATTGCTGCTGAAAATAGCGGTGCAGCAGCATTCCATCGCCTCCGGTAAAAACGACAACACTATTGGGAAACCGTTGCTGCCAGTCTTCTACAAAGCTGCGAACACCTGATAAAACCGTGTAGAGAATGCCGCTTTGCATGGCTGAGATCGTATCCATCGCCCAACGATCGGGCAGTGTCATCATCCCGGTTTCAATCACTGGCAGCGCAGAAGTGGCTTGTCCCAGCATCCGAAACTGTAGCTGTAAGCCGGGTAGAATGGCACCACCGACGAACGATCGCGACTCATCTGCCCCCGTAAAAGTCAGGGCTGTGCCCCCATCAATGACTAAAATGGGAGCGCCGTAGGTTGCGATCGCGCCCCAAACTGCTAAAGCGCGATCCACTCCTAATGTGGGATAGGTATTTTTAAGCGGAACCTGAGCGAGTGTGATCGTTCTGACGCGTGGATAAACCTCCCAAAGTTGAGCTTGTTCAACAGCCACAGACGAGATCCAGAGGTCTGGTAACGTCTTCCAAACGGGCATCACAGCCGATCGAGGAATTTCATAGTCCTTAAAATTGAACTGACTCTCAATTAACAACCCAACTTTTTCTGCTTGTAAATGAGGCGTGTCCCAAGTTTGGTGCAGCGTTTTGTCTGCCCACCAAGCCCAGTGCAGACGAGAATTACCCACAATCAGCGCTAACCAATCTTCAGTCACGAGGCTTCACTATGGCTTTGATAGAGAAAGGTCTAGGTATAAAGTTTCTTGATAGGTATCTTTACTTATCGGAACTTTACAAAACCGGGTTTTCTGAGGGAAGATTAGAATCAGAGAGAAACATAATTTTACAAAAAGTTGTAGGGAGGCAGTTATGGTAGCACTCATTGATCGCGCAAGCGCTAGCCAATCAGGTCGTCCTCAACGGCGGCTCACCATTCAAACGGTTGACATCGCACCTGACACGACAACTCTACGATCGCTCGATTGGGATCGCGATCGCTTTGACATTGAGTTTGCTTTAGAGAATGGGACTACCTACAACTCTTTTCTGATTCGGGGCGAGAAAATCGCACTCGTCGATACCTCTCACGAAAAGTTTCGTCAACTTTATCTCGATGCTCTGCAAGGACTCATTGATCCAGCCGCGATCGACTACTTAATTATTAGCCATACAGAGCCGGATCATAGCGGTTTAGTCAAAGACGTTTTGCAACTGAACCCTGAAATTACAGTGGTCGGCGCAAAGGTGGCGATTCAGTTTTTAGAAGAGTTGGTGCATCGGCCGTTTAAGCGTCAGGTGGTCAAGAATGGCGATCGCTTAGATTTAGGCAATGGTCACGAGCTAGAGTTTATTTCTGCCCCGAATTTGCACTGGCCGGACACGATTTTTACCTTCGACCATAAAACTCAGACGCTCTATACGTGCGACGCGTTTGGGATGCATTTCTGCGACGATCACACCTACGACGAAGACCTGGAGTTGATCGAGTACGACTACCATTATTACTACGATTGTTTGATGGGCCCCAACGCCCGATCGGTGCTGTCTGCCCTCAAACGCATGGCGGCATTGCCCGAAATCACCACAATCGCGACGGGTCACGGACCCCTACTGCGTCACAATCTTCAAGAACTCGTCGGACGCTACCAAGAATGGAGTCAGACCCAAGCCAAAGCAGCCACGACGGTCGGCATATTTTATGTAGCCGAGTATGGCTACAGTGATCAACTGGCCCAAGCGATCGCCAACGGCATCACCAAGACGGGCGTTTTGGTCGAAATGATGGATCTGCGTGTCGCCGACCCTCAAGAAGTGCGGGAGTTAGTCGAGATTGCGACGGGTCTAGTGATCGGGATGCCGCCTCAATCGGGAACCTTTGCTGCCAATGCAAAAGCGGGACTGAGTACCATTTTTGCTGCGACGAACGCAAAACAGTCTGTGGGTTTGTTTGAGGCAGGCGGCGGCGATGATGAGTCGGTCTACCCCATTCGCAACCAGTTTCAAGAAATCGGTTTAACCGAAGCCTTTCCACCGATTCACATTAAAGAACTTCCCAGCGAGGCGACTTATCAACTCTGCGACGAAGCGGGGACTGACTTAGGGCAGTGGCTCACCCGCGATCGCACCGTCAAACAAATGAAATCTCTCGATGGTGAACTTGATAAAGCGCTGGGTCGTCTGAGTGGCGGACTCTATATCATCACCGCCAAAAAGGGCGATATCTCTAGCGCCATGTTAGCTTCGTGGGTGTCTCAGGCTAGCTTTGAGCCGTTGGGCATCACGATCGCTGTTGCCAAAGATCGCGCCATCGAATCGTTTATGCACCTGGGCGATCGCTTCGTTCTCAACGTTTTAGAAGAAGGCAACTATCAGATTTTGATGAAGCACTTTTTGAAGCGATTTGCGCCGGGTGCCGATCGCTTTGCCGACGTGAAAACCTATCCTGCAACCAATGGTTCTCCGATATTGGCAGACTCTCTGGCTTATATCGAGTGCGAAGTCGTCAGCCGCATGGAGTGCAGCGATCACTGGATCGTCTACAGCACGATCGACGCGGGGCGAGTCGCCAAATCCGAAGCACTGACCGCCGTTCACCATCGCAAAGCCGGCAACCACTACTAAAGCTTGCAGATCCGCTGTACGGGCATAGCACTGCCGTGCCCCTTAGCTCTGCAAATAACAGACACCATTTAATCCACGATCCCAAGTCTCTCCACACTTATGGCTGACATCAAACCCAAAGACGTTCAAGTTGCTGAAATTGGTGCGGAGACATGGGTGTTGCGATCGCGCACCTGGGATCGGCTCAAATTTGAGATCGAATACTCTCGTCAACGCGGAACGACCGCAAATTCTTACTTAATTCAGGGCGAAAAAACGGCACTGATTGACCCGCCTGGCAGTTCTTTTACAGATATTTTTCTCAAGGAACTGCACGATCATCAGTATTTTCAAAAGCTGGATTATGTGATTTTGGGGCACGTTAATCCCAATCGTCTAACGACGCTCAAGCGATTGATCGAGCTGGCACCGCAAATGACGATCGTCTGCTCAAAACCCGCCGCTAATGCGCTCAAAGCTGCCTTTCCAGACCAAGATTTGCGGATCAATGCTGTCCGCGGTGAAGAAGTTTTAGATTTGGGCAAGGGGCACGAGCTGCGATTTGCCTTTGTTCCGACTCCTCGCTGGGTTGACGGACTCTGCACTTTTGACTCCGCCACTCGCATTCTCTATACCGATAAGCTGTTTGGTGCCCACATTTGTGATGACCCCATTCTCGACGAGAACTGGAAGCAGCTAGACGACGATCGGCACTATTATTTTGATTGTCTTCACGCGTCGCAGTCTCGGCAGATAGAAGCGGCTTTAGATAAATTAGCCGCCTTTCCTGCCAAAATGTATGCCGTGGGTCATGGCCCTTTAGTGCGCTATAGCCTCAGCCGCTTTAATCTTGACTATCGGCAATGGTGTGAGCAGCAAAAAACTCAAGAACTCTCGGTCGCGATTCTCTACACTTCTGCCTATGGCAACACCGCAACTGCCGGACAAGCGATCGCCCAAGGGCTGACCCAAGCCGATGTTGCGATCGAGTCGATTAACTGTGAATTTGCTGACTCGGCTGAAATCGTAGCAGCGATCGAGCGCTGTGATGGTTTCATTATCGGTTCGCCAACCCTGGGCGGACACGCACCCACGCAAATTCAAACCGCACTAGGATTAATTCTCTCAACGGCTTCTAAGACAAAACTTGCGGGTGTGTTCGGTTCTTATGGCTGGAGTGGGGAAGCGATCGACCTCCTCGAAAGCAAACTGCAAGATGCAGGCTATGGGTTTGGTTTTGACTCGATTCGCATTAAATTCACGCCGACTGACGAAGTGCTGCAACAGTGTGAAGCCGCAGGTGCCGAATTTGCTCAAGCTTTGAAAAAGGCGAAAAAGGTTCGGGTTCCGCATCAAGTTGCTCCGGCAGGGCAAAGCGATCGGACTGAGCAGGCATTGGGCAGAGTCGTTGGCTCTCTCTGTGTAGTCACTGCCAAACAGGGTGATACTGCCGAGGGAATGTTAACTTCTTGGGTTTCGCAGGCAACGTTCAGTCCGCCGGGGGTGACGGTGGCGATCGCAAAAGACCGCGCTGATGGCGTTCTTGATCATGTGGGCGATCAGTTTGTCCTCAACATTCTCAAAGAAGGGCGCAACCTCAGACGACACTTTGTTAAACCTGCGGCTCCTGGAGAAGATCGATTTGCTGAAATCGAAATCGAGGTAGCGGCAAACGGATGCCCTGTGTTGCTTGACGGGCTGGCTTATTTGGAATGCACCGTGCAAAACCGAATGGAATGCGGTGATCATTGGTTACTCTATGCGATCGTTGAAAACGGCAAAGTTTTAGAACAAAAAGGGGTGACTGCGGTGCATCATCGTAAATCTGGTAGCTTCTACTAAACCGTGGTGAATGGACTGACAGCTACTGCTATTGAAAGCAATCTGGATTAACAACAAGACCCCACTCCGACACACGATCGCACGACCCATCTAGCGTTTATAACTCTTCAACGCCGCAGTAATTTTCTCGGCAAGCTTTAATGTGACTGATCGTTCAATCTGACGGGGCACGGCATGCCATGCCCTTACGCTTTTGTATGGGCATGGCACTGCCGTGCCCTCCTGTGGATCTGTCGCGTTAACAAATCAAATGGGTATTACATCTGCATAACTTCAAGAGATGAGCCGTGAAATAAACCAAGTTCACTACAACAACTCAATCTTGAAACCCAGGGAGCCAAATCATGAACAGCTTAACGATCGACAACACTGCCTTAAAAGCTGATCGTTCAGAGTTTGCAACTCAATCACCTAAATCACGGGGATTAATCGCACAGTGGTTCACAGTTGATGGCAAATTAGTTTGCAAATGGTTTCCGGCTGAAAGCTAAAGGTTTGCCCTGGCTAGATCAATTCGCCTACTGGAACTATGGAGAAATACAATGAAGTGGAATTTTTTGCTAACCGCAGCCATGCTGGTCTTGAGTGAAACGGCCATACTTGCCCAATCCAATCACGTCTACCGCAGTATGAGTGGCGATACGATTTTTCCGAGCGCGGCAGAAGCAGCTTGTGCTGGAAAAATTGTTCGCTATACCACTCGATATAGTGGAGTCAACTATCAAGGCACACTTTGGGTCAAAAGCCCTTCAGGTTCGGGATGTGAAGGAGGACGATCGCGGCAGCTAAATGGCTACTTTGAAGAGCGTAGCTTGGACGGGGCCCAGGGGTGCAGTGGTAATTTAACGCTGCAACTAGGAACTCATGGCAACAGCTCTGCTCAATGGAACAGTATTCGAGCAATTCCTAGATACTCCTGCACGGGTGTGGGTAGTAGCCCAAACTTGCCGCTAGTTTATGTTGAAGTACGTTCGTAGCGCAGTTCATCAATGTTGGTTTATTTAACTGGAACCATAAAGTGAGCATTATTGTTCACGAGGTTAACAATAATGCTGACATTGCTCAAATCTGAAGAAAAACCGTCCAATCCAGGTAGAAAAACCGTCCAACTTAAGTAGGAAAAAGGAGAATCCAATGAGTATTCCTGCAACGATTATCAAACCCAATCAGGGCAAGACTTTTTCCTTTTTAGGAAACACGATTACGTGCAAATTTAACAACAACCGTCAGGAGGGAAGAATCTATGAGTTTCTGGCAACAGCCAGTAGTGGAGTGCCGCCACTCCATAGCCATCCCTGGGATGAATCATTCTACTTCCTGGAAGGGGAAGTGGCCTTTCAGGTTGAGACAGAGACTATAGAGGCAACGCCGGGCTATTTTGTGAACCTGCCTGCGGGAGTTGCTCATACCTTTCAGGTACGATCGCCGCAGGCAAAATTTCTGGTATGGGTTTCCAATGCAGCAGCAGAAACGTATATTAATGAACTGGCTCAAGCCGCGCAAGAACAATCGCTTACACTAGAAGCTGTGAACGCGATCGCTCAAAAACACCATATCCAGTTTGTGAAAGTGAACAAGTAGGGTAATAGGAGTCTTGACGATGGAAATGAAGATGGATATTGGATTGACGCACATCGCGCTGCCTGTCTCAGATATTGAGCAAAGTGTTCAATTCTACGCGACCTATGCTGCAATGAAAGTTGTTCATCGTCGCATTGATGCAGAAACAGGGGTTGCAGTGGTATGGCTTTCTGACCAGACTCGTCCTTTCGTGATTGTGCTGATTCAGTCTGACTCGGTGCATCCCGTTTTATCTCCGCTTGCACATCTTGGAGTGGGGTGTCCAAATCGCGAAGCGATGGATGCTTTGTGTGAAAGAGCAGAACAGGAAGGTGTTCTGCTTCAGTCACCCAAAGAGTCTGGCTATCCGATCGGATATTGGGCTTTCCTACGAGATCCGGATGGTCACACGCTTGAACTATCCTATGGACAGGAAATAGGATTGACAGTTGAGAGCAACGCCAGATAGCAATTGTGGAATATTGTCTAACAACAGCTATCAGTGCTGCAAGCAGAATCAGCATCGCTTTTAATCGTGGCTCGATAGTCTAAACCCTTTGTCTCACGAGGATCACGGGCGGCATCTCGTGAACAGTTGAATGCTTGTGCAGACTCTAAAGGAATCTCGCTGTGAGGCAACACCGGAATTAAGTCACTGTGATAAGGGCTACTCGGATCGGTGTAGAGGTGGAAGGTTTTGTCACATACAGCCATCCGTTCTCCGCGATAGAGCGTGTGCCCGTCGTCGTCTTGCACAGCCCGCCACGGGCCTTTATAGATCACAGCTTGGTTGCGCTCCCAGCAGTCACCCTGTTTGCCTTTGAAAGCGCGGACGGTGAGCGATCGAAACTCAACCCCATCAATTACCTGCCAAGGTTCTGACTGTCGGCTCAAAATCTCAATGCCGTGAAATCCAGCCCGCTCAAACATTTCGAGAAATTCATCTTCTCTAAAGGCACCTGCAATGCAGCCGCTCCAGAGTTCGGGGTCGTTGAGAATTGTGGGGGTTGGGTCTTCGTCGCAAACAATATCGGAGATCACCGCCCGTCCGCCTCGTTTCAAGACGCGAAAGATTTCCTCAAAGAGTTGCGCTTTGTCTTGAGGACGCACCAGATTTAATACGCAGTTAGAAATGACGACATCGACGCTATCAGACGCGATTAGGGGCTGTTCTTGGCGTAAGCGATCGCACTCGGTTTCAAAATTGGCGAGTTGCGCGATCGCCGCGATCGGGTGCTGATTTAACCAAGCCTGAACTCGATCGAGATTTAAAGCCAGATCTTGGATCTTAGCTTTGACAAACTCGACGTTGCGGTAGCCAAATTTATCGCCCATTTCGTCTAGATACTTGCGCGACAGATTGAGCATCTCATCATTGAAGTCAACGCCAATAATTCGCCCTGCTTCGCCCACTTTTTGAGCGAGAATATAGCAGTTTTTTCCGGCACCCGATCCCAGATCGACGACGGTTTCACCCAAGCCAACATAGCGAGTTGGGTCGCCACAGCCATAGTCTTTTTCAATAATCTCTGGCGGCAAAGCGTCTAAATAGCGGCTATCGTAATCATCCGTGGGGCAGCAGAGTTCTGCTTGAGGTCGCCGCGCACCATCTCCATAGCGTTGTAAGACGGCTTGTTCAACGTCATAGGTCAAGGTTGGTTGAGTCAGCGAGGCGGTTGCGAGGTCAGTCATAGTAATCTTTTTGTTTAGAATCCAGCGTTGCCAATGTTGTGTAGCCTTCTTGGATTCAGTCTAATGGCTTCCATGCTGACAAAGATGAGACGTTTCGGAAAAAAGTCTGAAACTCAGCCCTCGGTGAGGGTTATTCTCTCAGTCAATTACATAGGATGCAAGTCTAGGCATTGCTGAATAGCAGGATGATTTGTAGGGGCAATCCTCCCGTGGTTGCCCTCCGTCAGGGGTAGGCACGGGGGCGCTACCCCTACAGCCATTTCATCTCATTCAGCAATGCCCAAATCCAAACTGGCATCACTGGGAGAAATCAAATGGAATATCGGCACCTGGGAAAACAGGGCATTCGCGTTTCGGAAGTTTGTTTAGGGTCGTGGCTCACTTATGGCGCGGCAAAAGATGCAGCGATCGCTCGTGAATGCATTGAGAAAGCCCATGATTTAGGCGTTAATTTCTTCGACACTGCTAACGTTTATGCGCGAGGAGCCGCCGAAAAAGTTGTTGGCAGTGTGTTAGGACAATATCCGCGTGAGTCGTATGTTTTAGCGACGAAGGTTTACTTTCCGATGGGGGAGGGAGCCAACGATCGCGGACTTTCGCGCAAGCACATTATCGAACAGTGCAATGCCAGTCTAAAGCGCCTGAATGTGGAATACATCGATTTATATCAGGCGCATCGCTACGATCCGAGTGTGCCATTATCTGAGACGTTGATGGCGTTTGATCATCTCGTGCAGCAGGGCAAAATTCTCTATTACGGCGTGTCCGAGTGGAGCGCGGGACAACTTGCTCACGCGGCAGATCTGACACGATTGGCGGGGCTGGCTGCGATCGCGTCCAATCAACCTCAATACAACATGCTCAAACGAGACATTGAATCGGAAATTATGCCTCTTTGTCATCGTGAAGGCATTGGCATTATCAACTTTTCGCCCCTGGCTCAAGGCATTCTCACGGGCAAATATAAACCTGGCGAAGCGCTTCCTGAAGGATCTCGTGCCAGCGATCCGAACCAAAACACGTTCATGAATAAAGGACAGTTGGATCAAGATTTGCTCGTGAGAGTTCAAAAATTAGTGCCTTTGGCAGAGCAAGAAGGCTTAACAATGAGTCAGTTAGCGCTGGCTTGGTGTTTGCGAAATGAAGCGTTGAGTAGTGTGATTATTGGAGCAACCAAAGCCTCTCAGGTGGAAGATAACGTTAAGGCATCGGGTCGGAAGTTGTCGCCAGAAACCTTGAGTGCGATCGAGTCTCTTTTTGTTCAATGAACTAGCCCTGCCAGGGAGAAGGGAGCAAGATTCAAAGTCCCTCTCCTTGGGGAGAGGGATTTAGGGTGAGGGCAATTTAAGTCTGTCTACTTAATTGACGGCTTCCTAACGCTCAACTTCCTAGAGTTGAATGGTGGTTTTGTTGTGCAATTCCTCCACTTGAATTAGAGAACCATTCCCGATCGCGATGTTGAACTTCACTAAAGAACGTTCAACTTGATATCCCGGCAACACTCGAACGGTTTGATATTCAGTCATCAAATCACTCGTGCCATCCCATTTGAACAATGCCAGTTGATTAGACGCAATCTCACTCAGTTGTGAAACAAAATCTTCAATGCTGTCCCTCACATTCACGAGAATGCCAGACGAAAGGAAGATGTAACGCTCTTGCAAATCCAAAGTCACACTGACTCGATACCGTTTTTCGGTTGAGCAACGCAACTCAACGGTGAACGAAATCGAGCTAGGAATCACAGTCCTAACTCCCATCTTATTTTGTCCTCTTGGTTAATTCAAAGAGGACAAGAACCCTGATTGATCAGACATTCTATAGGGATGAAAAAGATATGCAGGATCTTGATTCCAGCCTTTCAAGATCCCATAGCAAAGCTGACGGTGTACAATCATGAACGCCTCCTGAGTTACTAACGATAACTAGGGATGGAAGTCCTCGGAGTCTGATTTGCGAGATCAGGCTTCGGGGCACAACTTCATCACTGCGATGTATTCTACAGGAGTTTTTTGTTTTTTGGGATGTTAAATTTTTGAGGAGGAGCGGTTACTCCTTTGGGGAACTGTGAAGCGTTGCCTTCGGCTTTTGCAAAGCTAATCGTTCTTCGGGCATCTAAAGGACTGCGAACACAGCGTTCTCCCCGATTCAACACATGGGTATAAATCATCGTTTTCACATCCTTAGTCAGCGTATTGTAAAAATTCCGCCTAGTGTTAGAAAGTTTCCGCTGATCCACTTGGATTCAGAATAATATCTGAAGACCATCTGCCTATTTGCCTGATTTCGGCTGATCTGCGGAAACTTTCTCTTTAAAAAGAAGTGCAGAAAGTAAGGGAATAAAGAATAAAGCTCTTACTTTCGCAGGTGGGACAACTTGATTTATCTATATTTTTGAGAGGATACAGTAGTGGCAAAGACAATCACCATCGAATTTGCTGAGGAGAGCTATTTGAAACAGAGTACAGAACCTGTGGACAAGCAGGGGACGGACAATGTTATTAAGCAGGGGAAAGGTTCTAGGTACGTGTTGGATGCGTTTGGTAATGTAGATACTACAGGACACCGAGAGGTAAAAATTCCTGTCGCGCCAGGTGGAAAGACTACGTGGTTCGTTTTTGCCAAGCATGTGCGTGAGGTATAGACAAAATAAGATTGTGTTCTTCTTGCCTGATATAGCAGGGTAGTTTCATACAGAAGAAAGCCTCAGAGTCCTTCATTTTCCATCGAGCGGTCAGCATTAGCCTGTATAGGTTGAATGGAAGATTGAGGCTTTATTTCTCTTTTGTATAAGACTACCCCGTGCTTCCAAGCTAGGTGAGTTCGTGGTCGCGAGATCTATGTTGGCAACGAATTCACCCTGGCTTAGGAGAAGGTGTAGTGCAAATCCACGTATGTCATGTTTAATTGATCGTCAGTTCGACAAGCGATCGTAGTTGAAGCGTCGTGTGATGCACGGTCTAACAACGCGATGGAGCGGTAAACAGAGTCCTTTCGCTTCGTTTAGATTAGTCGTAAGCCGCTCATCTTACTCCGTTAGGCAGAAAGTCTGCGATCGTCATCACCAGCGACAAGACAAGCACTAAGATATTACGCCACCCAGCAGACCGAGAAAAAAGTGTGAGCGGAAAGACGTGAGGTTCAGATCACAGATTCAAAACATCGCTTCTCTTATTGTCGGCCTTAATGGGAAGATGCTCAACTTAACTGTACGATTTGCGCGGTTAGAGAACCGCATGAAGGTGAAGTAATAAATAGAAGACCCTCCTCGCCATGCGAATCTACCGCATTCATAAATCAAATTGGTATGACAAACAGGACGATCGGGATGAGGGAAACGCGATCGTGTTCGCAAAAAAAAGAGGACGTGAGAAGTCTATGATTTCCCACGTCCATACTATTGATCTAAAGAGAAGGGTATACGCCCCTACTTAACAAACAGCATTTCCTGATAGGTGGGCAAGGGCCACAAGTCGTCAGCCACTTCACCTTCTAGGGCATCGGCAGACTCACGCACCTTGTCCATTAGAGGGCGGATGATTTGGGCACCATACTGCAAATGTTCTTCTGTGGTCGAAAAGTCATGCTTGCCCAAGGCTGCACTCAACTTGCTGACGCTTTCCATCATTGATTGAACCAGCGTTGCGACTTTTTCAGCCGTGTCTTTTTCTAGGCTAATGCCAATTCCGGTCAGCTTGGCGATCGTATCTGCAAGATCAGCCAGATACCGAACCGCAGCCGGGTAAATGATGGTTTTCGCCATGCTGATCACCAGCTTTGCTTCGACCTCGATCGTTTGAACATATTGCTCTGCGTAAACGTCGAAGCGGCTTTCAAGCTCAACAGGCGTAAGGACTCCCACTCGCTCAAACAAGTCTTCGATCGACTTTTCTTTGAGTACAGGCAGCGCATCAGCCGTCGTGCGGAAGTTGGGTAAACCGCGCTCTTCCGCAATTTTGTGCCACTCTTCAGAGTAGCCATCGCCCCCAAACACGACCGCACTGTGCTTTTCCATCACTTCTTTGAGGACTGCAAACACCGCAGCACTCAGTTCTGTTCCGGTTGCTAGTTCAGCTTCTAGTTTGTCGCCAACCCAGGTCAGCGAATCGGTCAGAATCGTGTTCATCGCGACGAGTGGACCTGCAACTGACTGATTGGAGCCAACGGCGCGAAACTCAAAGCGGTTTCCGGTGAACGCGAAAGGAGAAGTGCGGTTACGATCGCCCGGATCTTTAACAAAAATAGGCAGTGTTGCTACACCAAGATCCATCATGCCGCCGTGGGACGAATCTTTGACATCTCCCTTGGCAATTTGGTCAAACACTTCTTCGAGTTGCGATCCTAAATAGACCGAGATGATGGCAGGCGGTGCTTCATTTGCGCCTAATCGGTGATCATTACTCGCAGTTGCAACCACTGCCCGCAATAATGAACCATAGGTATGAACGCCCCGAATCACCGCACCGCAGAACAGCAAAAACTGGAGATTTTTGTGCGGCGTATCACCCGGATCGAGCAAGTTACCTTGCGTCGGATTGCCCACCGACCAGTTGACGTGTTTCCCGGAACCGTTCACGCCTGCAAAGGGTTTTTCGTGCAGCAAGCACACAAACCCGTGTTTCTTGGCTGTGATTTTCAGAATGGTCATCAGCAGTTGTTGGTGATCGCTGGCAACATTCGCTGCTTCAAAAAATGGCGCGATCTCAAACTGTCCTGGAGCCACTTCATTGTGTCGCGTTTTGGCCGGAATTCCTAGCCGATACAGTCTCTCTTCCACGTCTTGCATGAAGACCTGCACCCGCTCAGGAATCGCGCCAAAATAGTGATCATCAAATTGTTGACCTTTGGCAGGCGATTTGCCAAACAACGTGCGACCCGTCAAGAGTAAATCAGGGCGATTGTGGGCAAAGTGAGAATCGACCAGAAAGTATTCCTGCTCGGCTCCACAGCTTGAATTAACGGTTGCGATGTCGGTATAGCCCAGCAGCTTCAGAACGCGAGTTGCTGCCTTGCTCATAGCGGAATTGGAGCGCAACAGTGGCGTTTTCTTGTCTAGTGCTTCGCCTGTCCAGGAGACAAAAACGGTGGGAATGCACAACGTTACGCCGTTGTCGGTTTCCATCACGTAAGCCGGACTGGTTACATCCCACGCAGTATATCCACGAGCTGCACTCGTCATACGCAGACCACCATTCGGAAAGGAGGAACCATCGGGTTCACCCTGCACCAAAACTTTTCCGGTAAATTCTGAAATCACCGATCCATCGCTTTGGACTGAGATAAAGCTGTCGTGCTTTTCGGCAGTGGCATTGGTGAGCGGATAGAAAACGTGAGCATAGTACAATGCGCCTTTAGAAATTGCCCAGTCTTTCATAGCGGCGGCAACACTACCCGCCATCGCAACATCGAGTTTCCCGCCCGTTTTGAGCGTGTTTTGCACCGATTTAAACACGTCTTTGGGAAGACACGCCTGCATTTTGCTCAATGTAAACACATCGGTTGCCCAAATCGCTTCTAGACGAGTCGGGACTTTGGAAGGCAGAGGAACACGATCGGTAACTTGAGCAATCGCTTTAACGCGTAATTCATGACTCATAGTGATTGTCCTGGGGATAGTTTAGTAGGTGTGCGGCACAAAAAACTGTTCATTCCGAGGCGGACGAACATAGTCATCAGGTGCAGTGCGGCGAGGTGGCAACTCCATCGCTTCTGGGGTCATATCAGTGTAGGGCACCTTGCTGAGAATGTGGCTCAAACAGTTGAGGCGGGCACGTTTTTTGTCGTTGGCTTCGACAGTGAACCAGGACGCTTCTGGAATGTTGGTGTGGGCAAACATATTGTCTTTTGCCTTGGAATATTCCACCCAACGATCGCGCGATTCTAAATCCATTGGGCTGAGTTTCCAACGGCGAGCGGGATCGATCGTGCGCGACTGAAATCGCCGCTCTTGTTCTTCATCGCTGACCGAAAACCAATACTTCAACAGCATCACGCCCGATCGTACGAGCATTCGCTCAAACTCTGGACAAGAGTGCATAAACTCGGAGTATTGAGCTTCGGTGCAAAAGCCCATGACGTGTTCAACACCTGCTCGGTTATACCAGCTTCGATCGAACAACACAATCTCGCCTGCTCCAGGCAAGTGTTCGACGTAGCGCTGAAAATACCACTGAGTTTTTTCGCGATCGGAGGGCGTTCCTAGAGCCACAACTCTACAACCGCGAGGGTTGAGCGGTTCGGCAATCCGCTTGATGGTACCACCCTTTCCGGCCGCGTCGCGTCCTTCAAACAAAATTACTAAGCGATAGCCTGTGTGTCTGATCCAGTACTGCATCTTCACAAGTTCTGTTTGTAGTCGTGCAAGTTCTTTCTCATACTCGCTTTTGTCAAGCTTCTTTTGTTCAAGAGGTTCACTTTCACTGTGATTCGGTTGAAATTCGAGATGGACTTTATGCTTTTTGTGTTTTTTGGGCTTTTCGTGCTTCTTTTCCTCGAATAATTGTTTTTTTTCCTGTAACCCAAGTGAGCCATTAAACTCTTGTTCCATTGCGCTGACCTCCTGGTGAACTAGTGGGAAAGACCTTACTTTGCGTCACTCTTTCAAATCAATAGAGAGCGCTTTCCAGAAGCGACTTGATACTTCGATTCATAACAGGTGCAGCGTTGCCATATCTCCTATCATGTCTCCCATGCGTTTGAGAAGCCCGAACATAGAACCGACAGATGTAACAAGATGCTCGGTTCAAATCCCCAAACAACAGCATTTGGACAGTGCTAAAGGTCTTTGTATTTAGTACATAGTAGAAACAGGAATCTAAGATTTTTGTATCGAAAAATACTAAGCTCAAGAAATATCAAAATTTTTGCATAAATTAACGTGAATTCGACGACTTCGTTACCAGTCTATCTCGCCCTCTAAGTCCCCCAAAATGGGGAATTTAGGGGGTAGAAGCCGCTGTTGACGAAGCGAAAAAATTCGTCGAACTGACGTTAACTTAATAGTTTGAAAACTAACAAAAGTCTAATCCTGAGTTAGAATTTAATGCTTTTATCCCTGGATTTACTGATGTTGTAAAGTCATTGAGCAGAACATTGAGCAATTTTTGTACCTTTTAATACCGATTTATAGAGGATTCGCTCTTAAAGATAGTCTAGCGAGTTAGACGGATGTAACAGCAGACTATGACAAACTCAAGCGGTGAACTAAAGCCTACCTTAGGATTGGTAGGAATTACAATTAACGCAATGGCGCTGATTGCACCAGGCGCTTTCTTGTGGACGACCTACCAGCTTCAAGCGCTGCCCAACTCTGCCAAAAATATGTGGGCAGCGATCGCGCTTGCAACTTGCATTGCACTGTTAACAGCAAGCTGTTATGCGACGCTTTCCAAGGCTTACCCAAATGCGGGTGCAGGCAGTTCTTATTACTACGCTGAGGCGGCAATTTTAGCGAAAGAAAACCACAAACATTTTCGCCTAGCGCGGCTGGCAAAGTTTGTGACAGGATGGGCTGCCCACCTCTATTACTGGGTTTATCCCGGCATCATGGTGAGCTTTATGGGAACGTTGATCGTTTACATTGGGCAACTGTTTAACCCTGATTTTGCCTCAGATTGGTTTAGTAAAACTTTGATTTGTTTTGTCTTTGCTGGAATTATTGGCGGGATTGCTTTAATCGGTGTGACAGGTTCTACATTGATTAACATCATCATTAACGTGGTGCAAATTGCCTCGCTGACGTTTTTAGGATTGTTAATGATTATTTATCGCCTGGGTCATCCTAACGTCAATTATGAACATGCGAATGCGATTAGCGTTGTCGTTCCACATGATTTAACTGGGTTGGTTTATCAAGCCACGATCGCAATTCTTCTACTCGTTGGGTTTGAATCTGCCACCGCGATGGCAGGAGAAGCTATAAATCCGCAGCGAGATATTCCTAGAAGTGTGATTTTATCGTTGTTTATCCAGGCTTGCATCTGTTACTTTTTCGAGTATTTTGCCGCTAATTTTTTTATTGGCGATCAATATACTGCAACGGTTGACGGTAAAACGGTGACTGGGTTTGCAGCCGCATTATCATCGGGTGCGCCGATCGGAGATATGGCGAAAATTCTGGGCGATGCTTTACTGTTTGGCAACGGATTTCTCTTGCAGATCATCATGGCGAGTACGGTTGTGATGGCATTGATTGGGACAGGTTTGTCATCGCTTTCAACTGGAGTCCGAATCAGTTATGCAATGGGAGCCGATCGAGAGCTGCCCGCCGTTTTTGGATTTCTACATGGTCGCTACAACACGCCTTCTCTAGGAATCTATTTTCTGACGGGATTATCCGCATTGATCGGTGCGTATGCTGTGCAGAGTGTGGATAACGTGACGATCGTCACTCTAGTCTCAAACATTGGCACGTTCATGCTTTACGGAATTACCTGCGGTGTGACGCTGATCGCAACGTTAGAACATCTGCTTGATGGTGAAAACAATCCTCTCCAAACGATCGTGATTCCATCGCTGGGTTTAGTGATGAATCTGGCGATGGTCTGCGGCATTTTCTACTATGGTTTAACCGGAACGGGAAATGCCCAAATCAACTCAATTACGGCGATCGGAATTGCGATCGCGTTTTTTGTTGCAGGCTTTGCTTACTTAATTGGTGATAGCTTACTCAAAGGCAAACCGCTGTTCCTACCATCAGATCTGAGTCACCCGCTGCGCGATAACGTCGGCTCCTCAAAATCTCGCTAAGTAAACAGACTCAATCAAATGTAAGATGCTGCAAACTGCCCTCACCCTAAATCCCTTTCCTTGGGGAGAGGGACTTTGAATCTTGCTCCCTTCTCCCTAGGAGAAGGGTTGGGGATGAGGATCTTTAGTTCCAGCTACTTACTTAACAGCGCTAAAGTCAATCACTAGGATCGCAATTTATGAACTTAATTCTTGCTATCATTCAGCCTGCTAAGTTAGATGCTGTCAAAGAAGCCTTAGTCAAGCTGGGTATTCAGGGAATGACAGTCACAGGGGCAAAGGGCTTTGGGCGGCAAAAAGGGCGACCGCTGGCCTTTCTCGGACTGCTCGACATGGAAGGCAAACCGTTCACGATCGATTTTGTTCCCAAAGTTAGAATTGAAATTGTGGTAAACGATGACATCACGGATGCTGTGGTCGATACCATTGTTTCAACCGCCAAAACAGGTACGATCGGCGATGGTAAACTGTTTGTGATTCCGGTGAGCCGAGCCATTCGCATTCGCACCAGTGAAGAAAACGAAGCGGCTTTAACGATCGAAGAGCCTGCAACGGTGAGCGATTCTCGCAAAAAATAATGGTTCAATCTTTACTGCTGTTCGTGTTGGCTGGGCTGTGTGAAATTGGCGGCGGCTATTTATTTTGGCTGTGGCTACGTGAAGGGAAAAGCGTTTGGCTTGCCGTTTTTGGCGTGATCATTCTCGCAATTTATGGTGTGCTTCCCACGCTGCAACCTGTTAGCTTTGGACGGGCCTACGCTGCTTACGGTGGTGTTTTCATTGTCCTATCGATTCTGTGGGGTTGGCTGATCGATAAAGTTCGACCTGACAAATACGATTGGCTCGGCGGATGGATCGCGCTGCTCGGCGTTTTGGTAATCATGTACGCGCCCCGACGGTGAACAATTTAGGGATAGGTAGGGGCAATCTCCCTGTGGTTGCCCTCCGTCCGGGGTAGGCAGGGGGGCGCTACCCCTACAGCTATTTCATCCCCTCAGTGCGATCGCTAGATCAAAATTCGGCGATCGTTTTTCTTGTCACAACACGCTGACAATATGTTGACTGCTGCTCGTTTTTTCTAAAGAAGAAGATAAACTGTAGTTAAAGATACAGAAATTTTTATTCCATAGGAAAAAGAAATGCTTAAGGAAGTGTTGCAGCAGCGACGAGTGATCGGAACATTCTCTAAGATTGAAGCAGCCGGACAAGCGCTCGATCGACTAGTTCTCTCTGGTTTCCCGATCGCGCAAGCCTTCTTAGTCGGTCAAAACTACAATACCTCTCAAGATACTGCCTTGTTAAAACTTCCTGCCTCTAACGTTGGAACAATTACGGGAACAGCGACGGGGTTAAAGAAAGGACTCGTTTTAGGAAATCTCGTCGGCGGTGCGTCTGGGCTGTTACTCGGAGCCGGACTGCTTGCCCTTCCCGGTGTCGGTCAAGTCGTGCTGTCTTCTGCGATCGCGTTCACGCTGTTGAGTGGCGGAATCTGCACGGCTGCGGGTGGCTTAATCGGTGCATTAATTGGCTTAGGGATGACCGCCGAGCAAGCTAAAAAATATAGTCGGCTGGTCGCGAACGGCAATGTTCTACTAATGGTTGAAGGAACTGTAGAGGAGATCGATCGCGCCCAACAGTTACTTAAAAAATCCGTCGTTTAGAACATTCTGTTTTAGGGAAGATGTTATAGACTGCAAAAACTGTTATCTCAGTTAAATGAGCGATTTTCATAGATTGCTCTAAGAGTCAATTTCAGTAAACCCGATTACCGACGATGGCTGCCGAGAACTTTCAAGACCGCGAGATCTGGGAACGGCTAGAGCAAGGACGCAGAGCAAAAGCAGCTCAGGGTGGATATATCGGCTATGGTTCTCCTGCGTTTGGACAGCGATCGATCGATGGAGAACTGATTGAAAACCCCAATGAACAGCAGGTGATCGAACTGATTCGCCGACATCACAAATCTGGCAAATCTCTCCAGCAGGTTGCAGACTGGCTGAATCAGAATGGTTACACCACCAAGCGCGGTCAGCAGTGGCAGCGCATTTCAGTCAAACGAGTCTTGGATCGCTTATATGGACGCACCCCCAGAATTTCAGGCTTAGAACCGCAAATCGAGGAATCTGGCAAAGCCCTCCGCCAGGGGTAGGCACGGGGGCGCTACCCCTACAGTCAACGAAAAATTTACAGCAACAAATTTTGTGGGCCTGAAAATTTCGTGACCAATGGTGCAGAAATTACACAGCCAAGTCTCATAATTTTGAAAAGTGGTTTGTCTTAATTTCTTATTATGGTTACGTCTTTTGACCGATCGTTAGGGGCACCTCCGCTCGATGAGGCAATCGATCGTAGCCCCCTGATTGTGATGCCGAATACGCGGGTGAGTGAAGTTGCTACCCTGATGCACAAAACCGCCGAACTTGCTCAACAATCAAACTCGCGAGATCCGCTCTGTGGGGCACGATCGAGTTGCGTACTGGTAATGCAAGATCAGAAATTACTTGGAATCTTCACCGAGCGCGATTTAGTGCAATTAACTGCTTTGGGCGTTTCGCTCCAGTCCACTCAGATTTCTGATGTGATGCACCATCCCGTGTTGAGCATGACTGAAGAATCGCTCCATAACGTTTTTGCAGCATTGTTCCTGTTTCGTCGTCATCGCATTCGACATCTGGCGATCGTGAACGAGCCAC
Organism: Phormidesmis priestleyi ULC007; assembly: GCF_003003695.1. Classification (NCBI taxonomy): domain Bacteria; kingdom Bacillati; phylum Cyanobacteriota; class Cyanophyceae; order Leptolyngbyales; family Leptolyngbyaceae; genus Phormidesmis; species Phormidesmis priestleyi. Next base: position 163,838 of record NZ_PVWG01000005.1, on the reverse strand, counting down.
ATCAACTCGTTGGGGTGATCTCCCTCGATAGCATTCGCCACATTTTGCGCCCCACCAACTTGCTAAAAATCCGGCGAGTGGCTGAGGTGATGTCTCATCAAGTCATTGCTGCATCACCCACCACATCCGTTCTGCAATTGACAGAACTCATGGCAACTCATTGCATTAGCTGTGTGGTCATCGTCGAAGCATCTAGCGAAGATTCAGTCCAGCATCCGGTTGGCATTGTGACCGAACGCGATATCGTTCACTTTCAGGCGTTGGGCTTAGATATGAATACAACTCAAGCGCAGACGGTGATGAGTACACCGCTCTTTGTCCTCAATCGCGAAGATTCTCTCTGGACAGCACACCAAGAAATGGAACAGCGACAAGTGCGGCGGCTTGTGGTGTCTTGGAACTGGGGGAAAAATTTGGGGATCATCACGCAAACCAGCCTTCTGCGCGTTTTTGATCCGATCGAAATGCACGACGTGATTGAAACTTTACAGCGCACCCTTCAGCGATTAGGGCTAGACCCCAACAAAGTATTGGCAGCGATCGACGACGACACCCATTTACCTGCCCCATTGTGTCTACTCAATGATGGCGAAACACCCAACATTCACGATTTTTTAGAAGCGTTGCAAACCCAGATTCAGTTTCTTATCAATGCTCCTGACCTGCCTTTAGAAACTCGTCAAACTACTCTGCTAACGGCACTGTCAGCCCTTCAACAGTTTCAGCACTCACTACGATGATTCTTTGTTAGGACTTACGCAAACCTCGGAGGTTTTAACCAAGAATCAAGCATCGTGACCGACAGAGTGGCTTAAACCTCCGAGGTTTTGGTCAAAATGCGTAAGTTTGTCTACCAGCAATGTTATCTCCTCAACGATCGCTTTTTGGTCGAATGGTCTAGTAGATTGCCAAAGGAAATCAGCTTGAGTGACCGTTCTTGTACAACTGGCCTAACTCCGAGACGGCTGCAATTCCAACAGTCGGATCGAGTGGTTTAGCTAGATGCTTTTGAAACCCGACCAAGGCTGCTCTTTGTTCATCGGCTTCGCCTGGATAAGCGGTCAGCGATTGAAAGACATCACTCGACAAATAGCAAAACTGCGTCATGGCATCAATAAACACTCGCTGGGGTCGAATCTGCTCTACTTTCGCCCATATACCCGGATAACAGTCGCAACAATGTCGGCTGGCTCAACTGGCTTAGACAAATGGGTCTGGAAACCCGCTGCGATCGCCTGTTGCTGATCCACTTCTCCCGCATAAGCCGTGAGCGCAATTGCCGGAATTTGCCCATTAATAGGTAACTGACGCACCTGCCGCATGAGCGCATAACCATCCATTTCTGGCATGCCGATGTCACTTAAGAGAATGTCGAGATGGATGGATTGAAGCGTTTGCAGCGCCGCGATCGCAGAGTCAACCGCAATCACTTCGGCTCCTGCTTGTTCTACCACAAACGCCACAAACTCGCGTGAATCAGGTTCGTCATCCACTACTAACACCCGCAGATTTGCCAGGGGACGATCGTCTGATGCAGTCAAAGCTATGTCGGCAACTGCTTCGACAGCATTTGGGGTGTGCAAGACGGGCAGTTCAACCGTGAAGGTAGCCCCCTGGTTCTCACCTGGGCTTTCGACCCCAATTCTGCCGCCGTGCAATTCCACAATTTGACGGGAGATCGCCAACCCCAGCCCCAAGCCGCCAAATTTACGGGTGGTTGTTCCATCTTGCTGTCGAAAGTGGTCAAACACATAGGGCAAAAAATCAGCCAGAATTCCTTTGCCTGTATCTTTGATCTGAATTTGCACCTGGGTGTCTGCCTGGGTCAGACTTACCTCGATTTGCCCTCCGGTGGGCGTGAACTTAATCGCGTTTGATAGCAGATTCCACACTACCTGCTGCAAGCGGACGGCATCTCCCGTCACAATGTTGGCACTGGCAGGAATCGTTGTCTGAATCTGCAACGCTTTGGCTTCGGCTGCTAACCGAAGCGTTTCCATTGCTGCTGCAATCACTGCATTCAGGTCAACAGAGGTGACGCTGATACTCAACTTGCCGCTCAAAATTCGCGACACATCTAGTAAGTCATCAATCAGTTGTACCTGTAGTTTGGCGTTACGCTCGATCGTCTCTAGGGCTTCTCGACTTTTTGCGCGATCGAGCTTGCCGCTCTGAAGCAGCTTCGACCATCCGATAATCGGGTTGAGAGGGGTACGGAGTTCGTGGGACAAAACCGCTAGAAACTCATCCTTGATCCGATTAGCTTGTTCGGCTTCAGCACGGGCAGATTGTTCTCGTGCCAGTAGCCGCTTCCGTTCCGCTTCTACCCGCTTGCGTTCGGCGATTTCCTGTTGCAGCGTTTGGTTTGCTTGCGTTAGTTCGTGCGTGCGTTCTGCAACCAAAGACTCAAGCTGGGTTTGATAGCGCTTCAGTTCTTCCTCAATGCGGAGCCGCTTTGTCACCTGAGACTGAAGGTCCAGGTTGGCGTGTTCAAGTTGGGCTGGGCTGGGCAGAGCCAAAACCTTTGGCATTAGGGGGAATAGCTGGGTGGCAGTGACGACTGAAACTAGGGCTGTGAACGCTTTGACCAGTCCTGATAACCAGTAAGTCGGATACCAGAGCGTCCAGATCTCTAGCACGTGGGTGGTGCCACAGGCGACAATGAAGGCAGCAAACAAGAGAAAGACCCACTCGAAGGGCAGATCCTGCCGCTTCCGCACCAGGTAGAACAGGGTGATCGGAATCGAGTAGTAAGCCAGGGCGATGAGTGCGTCGGAGAGGACGTGCAGGCTCACCAGGTTGGTTTGCCATAGGTAGCAGTGTCCGTGAGGCACAAACGAATTCAGACTAAAAAGTTGGCTCCAAAAGTCAGTCATCGGTCTGCACTCCCAGGGCTGAGGAAAACGCTGAGGCGCGATCGCGATTCTGAATCGTCATGACTTTCTCCACCAACTATGCTGCCGATCCTATCAAGCAGTTGGCTAAAGCGGCAACAGAGGGTGTTTGAAAAGCATAAAAAATCCCTCTGCTTCAATGCTGTTCCGCCCTGCACGGAAGTACGGGCTAATCGAGGAAAGTCCAAATAATACGTTTTGTTTGTGCCGCAATGTCAGGTTTGTGAGTGACGAGCACGATCGTAATCCCTTGCTACTCGCTGCTGCTGTCCGCCAGATAATTGATTGGGGCGATTGTGCAAGCGATCGCTTAAGCCCACTCGCACTAATGCCTGAGTTACTCGTTCTCGACGAACCGATTTTGAAACATTGGCATAGACCATCGGCAACATCACATTTTCGAGGGCAGTTGCACGAGGAAGCAAATTAAATTGTTGAAACACAAATCCGAAAATCGTCAAAACGCCAATCACATTTGAGAAAGTGCTGATCAAATCAGCCTGGTTTGTGACCCGAAAATCATCATTGTTGGGGTTAGAAATATTGTGCCGCAGCCGCAATAGATTAGTAACCTGAAACTGAGCAGCAACGAGTGCGTCTTGATTCTCTCTTTTGACCAGAATGGAATTGACCGAAACGCCTTTAAGAGCATTGTTACCCACAATTCGAGACGACATCGTAGTCGATGGGATATAAATCGTATCATCGCGATCCATGGACCCATGACTACCTTTCGATTCCATAACGCCGATGACGCGGTAAATCTCTCCCTGAAGGCGAATTTTCTCATTCAACCCGGTGCCATTGCTAAACAGTTTGCGTTGCACGGTGGTTCCTAAATGGAGATTTTAAGAGGGATAGTGACGCTGCCGAAAAAGACGGGTCATATAAATTCCTGTGGACAATAAACCGAGTAATCCAATCCCGTTGATAATGGGAAAAATATTCTCAAGTCCAACAATTTCTAACGTATGAATCTGAATTAGCAACTCTGCTAGTTGAGGCTGGTTGAGTGATTTAGCGATCGGAAAACTGATGCCAGTGATCAGGGTCGTGAGCAAGGGAAGCGCAAAGACGATCGCGAGCCAGCGATGATATTGACGAAAGATGCGATTCATAATCCTTCAGAAATTAATTGCTTGAGAGAGCGGAAGAGAGAGATGAAATAATTCGTTCATCCCTCATCTCCACTTAACTTAGCCCACTTAACCTATTGCTGAGGAGGACGCGCACCATCAGGACGATTGCCATCTCGCGATCGATGGGGCGGCATTCCCAACGCGCTCACAAGTTGCTGCTCAGTCACGCCGAGTTTTGCCGCTGCTGCTTTAAAGTCGGGTCGAGGCGAGCGCTGTCCCGGAGCCGGGGGCGTTGCTGGAACTCCTAACGCTGCCTTCAAATTAGCTTCTGACACGCCCAACTTTTGAGCGGCGGTGGCAAAATTTGCACCAGGCGGACGAGAGGGAACGCCCAACGCGCTCACCAATTGCTGCTCAGAAATGCCAAGCTTGGCTGCTGCCGCTTTAAAGTCGGGTCGGGTTGGGCGTTGCCCCAGTGTGCCAGGAGTTGGAGGCGTTGCCGGAACGCCCAAGGCTGCTTTCAAATTGGCTTCTGAAATGCCCAATTTTTGAGCGGCGGCGGCGAAATCTGGACCTCGATGTCTCTTGCCCTGCTCACCAGGCTGCGATGAATTTTGAGCAAGTCGGTTTGAAGATTGAGCGGTTGCAGTCAAAGCCGCAGATCCAAATGAGCCAATTAGAACAGGCAGTGCCATTAAGGTCAGCAGTCGTCGGGTCGTGATCATGAGCAGTCTCCTTTGATTGAGTAGCGGTCTATGGTTCTATTAAGCGCACCCCAAAATGACGGTTTGCCCATTCTCTAAATTACAGTTTTGTAATCTAATACTAATTTCATCAATAAACCTCCTGCACGAATCCGAGAACGCCCCCTAAATCCCCCAATTCTGGGGGACTTTGAACTCCAGTTCCCCCAGAATTGGGGGTTAGGGGGCGAGTTCTAAGGGGGGTTTACGTCGAGAATTTTATTCATGCAGGAGGTCTAATGAGTCCGACAAATCCTCGTAGGGGCACGGCACTGCTATGCCCTCAGCGATCGTTCATCCGTAGCAAGTATTTCCCAAATTGATATAAAGGCACTGCACTGGCAAGTGACAAGCGACAATAAAAACAATGCTTGACCGCACAAAATCTGTATGCACATTTTATTTGTCGAAGATGAAGCCAAAATTGCTAACTTCGTTCGTGCTGGCTTAAAGGAACAGGGGTTTGTCGTAGATTATTGCGACAACGGCGATCGTGGTTATGTCTGTGCGACCGAAAACGAGTATGACGTGATTGTGCTAGACATCATGGTGCCGGGAAAAGATGGGCTATCTATTCTCAAAAGTCTGCGCCGCAAAGGGCAAAATGTGCCAGTGATTTTGCTAACCGCCCGCAATGAACTCGACGATCGCTTAGAAGGTCTAAACCTGGGTGCCGATGATTATTTAGCCAAACCGTTTTTTGTCGAAGAACTGGTTGCCCGCATCCATGCTGTCATGCGTCGCAGCACGGGCGATCGTCAAAATCTAGTGTCGGTCGGGCCGATTAAGCTCGATCGCATCACACGAGAAGTCACCTGTGATCAACACATGATCGAACTGACCACTCGCGAATTTAATTTGTTGGAATATCTGATGCGATCGCCCGGACGCGTCTTCACGCGAACGCAAATCTTGGAACATATTTGGGGCTACGATTTCAACACCAATACCAATGTGGTAGATGTGTGTGCAGCGCATTCGCAAAAAGATTGACTCGATCGGAGGCGCAGGCTGGATCGAAAGCATCCGAGGCGTGGGCTATCGATTTCGCAAATCAGAGTCTTAGAAGAACTGCATGAATAGGGTCTGGTAAGGCTTTAAGGAAGTACTTTCTAGCATGTCTACCAGTCTTCTACCAGTTCCATCAATGAAAGTTAATTCTCTCGCACTTCTTACAGCATTATAGACAACCCTAAAAACGCTGAAACCAATACGTGTTATTAAAATGGGCGGAGGGAGAATCGAACTCCCATACCTTTCGGTGCCACATTTTGAGTGTGGTGCGTCTACCAATTTCGCCATCCGCCCTTGGGTTGCGTTTCGCTATTATAGCCTACGGCTTGCTTTTTTAACAACGACTGATAACTTTGACTGCTTGCCCAGCGATCGATCTCCCTCGCCCTCAAAACCGGAACCGGATGCGTTAACTGAGCGGTCTGCATCTGTTTTAGCAGTTGCCCCACGTCGGTGTTACCCACTTCATCATAGGCGCGTGCCTGAGCAATGAAGGCATCTAGATTGAGTTGACTCGCTAGAGAGGGCGACCCGCCTGTGAGCTTCATCATCACAGACATAATGGTTTTGGGATCTTGGGTCGCGAGTAAGGCAGCCCGATCGCATGTAAATTCTGCACAGCGAACCCACTCTAAAATCTGAGCCTGTAAACTTTGGGCGATCGCGCCGCCCAGAGGAAGCTGTCCGGCAGCTAAAACCATGATGTTTGCAAGAGTTAGATAAACGCCGTGATCGCATTTAAGGTGCCCTAGCTCATGGGCGATCACCGCCTGAATCTCTTCTGGGGTGAGTAACTCAATCAGCGAGGTGTGCATCACGATAAACGGCTGTTTGCCCCGCATCGCGAAGGTGTAAGCGTTAGGCACAGGATTTTGACGCACGTAGAGTTGTGGCGGCTCAAGATCTAGCACTCGACAGGCTTCTAGCAACAAATTATGAATTTGAGGAAGCTGTTGTTCGCCAACGAGAATGCTCGAAGCGATGTTTTCTAAATAAAAAAACTGTTCCGCCACAGGGCCCAGCAGATTGCGGATCAGCAGATCTAATCCAGGTAGCTGTTTTAGCGAGTTGGTGGCTGCCAAATCCAAGGGGTGACGGAACTGATCAGCCTTTAAGCCAATAAGGAGCGACTTTGAGAAAGACATGCAGGTAGTCGAAAGGGACTCTCAAAGCCAGTATAGCGTTGAGCATGAAGCAACGAAGGTAGAAAAGACGTTGATCCGTTCTCGGTTCTTCTCAGAATTGGGGTTCATACCAAATTCGATGTGTGAATGTAACAAATCGGCGTGGGTGGGGTAGGGGCACGACCTGTCGTGCCCTCTCGCGATCGTTACAATCTGCCCAATCCGCCGCAGTTGTTTTTGAAATGGCTATCACATCTCATGGAGATTGCAATTGAGTCCACAATTCTAAGCTGGCGAACTCAATGAGCCTGACTCGATCGGCGGTGTCGCAGGTTCCAGATCAGAGGGTTCTTGGACGCGCTGGAGTTTAGCGCCGAGCTTTTTCAGCTTTAATTCCAGGTGTTCGTAGCCACGATCGAGGTGATGCAATCCCTGAATCGTCGTTTTGCCTTCTGCTGCCAAAGCTGCCACAACCAGTGCCGCCGAAGCCCTCAAGTCAGTTGCAACCACAGGCGCACCCGACAGCATCGCGACCCCGCGAATGATCGCGTGATTGCCCTTAACGCGAATATCTGCACCCATGCGATTCAGTTCGGGCACATGACCCAGGCGGTTTTCAAACACCGTCTCGCTGATTACACTATCGCCTTGAGCCAGGGTCAACAATGACATAAACGGCGCTTGCATATCCGTAGGAAAGCCGGGATAGGGAAGCGTTTCGATGTCTGTCGATCGATAGCTCTGACTCGGCAAGATTCTCATTTGCTTAGGGCTATCCATCACGACTCGAATTCCAATATCTCGCATCTTGGCGAGAACCGCAGTCAAATGGTCAGGAATAATTGGCGATAGAGTGATCTCCGATCGGGTCATTGCTCCCGCCAGCAAAAAGGTGCCTGCCTCAATGCGATCGGGAATGATGCTGTAATCGACCGAGTGCAGACTAGAAACGCCAGAAATCACGATCGTGTTCGTGCCTGCGCCGCGAATCTTCGCCCCCATTGCTCGACAGAAATTAGCTAAATCTGCAACTTCGGGTTCTTGAGCCGCGTTCTCGATCGTCGTCTCACCGTCGGCTAGGGTGGCTGCCATCATCAGCGTTTCAGTCGCGCCGACGCTAGGGTAGTCGAGGTAAATTTTGGCACCCTGGAGTCGCTTGTTGGCACCCGTCAGATAAGCATGAACGATGCCGTGGTCAATCTGCACATGGGCACCCATCGCTCGCAAACCGCGGACATGCAAATCGACAGGGCGGGCCCCGATCGAGCAACCTCCAGGCAAGGGCACCCGTGCTACGCCCATTCTGGCTAACAGGGGACCGATGATGAAAAAGCTGGCCCGAAGTTGGCTGACCAATTCATAGGGCGCTTTTGTATGGCTGATATGAGACGCATCGATATCTAGAACATCTGCGTTTTGAGTGAGCTTGACCCCCAACGCCGCTAAGATTTCGCCCATCCGGGTGACATCGGCTAATAGGGGAACATTGCGAATCCGGCAATCTTGTGAACAGAGTAGCGCTCCGACGATGATCACTAGCGCCGAATTTTTTGCGCCACTGATGTTGACATGTCCACTCAGAGGGGTTTTTCCCCAGATTTGAAGCACTGAACTGGTTTCTTCGGGTGAAGACTGAGAGTTGGGCAGGCTGAGAGCGGAAGTAATGGGCTTGTCCTCCTGGTTTAACATTAAATTTGGTTTCGATTCTACCGGAAAGATCGCAGATGTCCAGACTTTGGATTGACAGCCCACAAAAGTCAACCGTGTAACTGTGATCTCGATCGCTCAACCCCGACCAAAAAGTTGTTGACAGGTAGACCAATCTACTGCAAGATTGGAGGTCGTGACGCTTAAATGTCTCATGCGGGACTGGCGGAATTGGTAGACGCGCTAGATTCAGGTTCTAGTGTTCGCAAGGACTTCCGGGTTCAAGTCCCGGGTTCCGCATTGTTGGGGGAGATATTTTTCTCAGGGGTTCGTGAGAAATCAAGATTCTTGTGAAGCTAATCATCTCCCCGACTACTGTAAATTTACTTATGGATAACTAAAGTTTTGTAACGAAACTTCAATCATTCCAGGTCAGCTATTTTACAGTTTCGTAAAAATTTTCTTCAATCGGTCTTGCCATTTCATCTGATCGGTGAAGATCGCTTGCCCTATTCTCAGTTTTTCTAACGCAATGTTGACGAGCCTGCAAAACCCTTTGATCAAGCAATTGCGTAAGCTGCATCGTGCCAAAGAACGGCGAGAACAGCAGCTTTTTCTATTAGAAGGGACGCATTTGCTGGAAGAAGCCTGTGCGGCTGAGGCTACGTTAGAAACAGTTTGCCACACTGAAGCGTGGCGATCGCAGCACCCAACGCTATGGCAAAACCTCACAGACATTGCCCAGCGAATTGAGTTAGTGAGTCCAGACGTGCTTAGGGCGATCGCCACCACTGTTGAACCTGACGGCGTTGTGGCGACCGCAGGGCGCATTCACGCTCAACCTCTGCATTTCACCCAGTTGGGCTTGATGTTAGAAACAATTCAAGACCCTGGTAATTTAGGAACGATTATCCGTACGGCAGCAGCGGCAGGCGCAGAAGGCTTGCTGCTCAGTGATGACAGTGTTGATTTAGATAACCCTAAAGTGCTGCGATCGTCAGCAGGTCAGTGGTTTCGGTTGCCAATGGCGGTGAGTGCTGATCTAACGGCAGAGGTTCTCAAGTGCAAAGCTGCGGGGATGCAAGTCATCTCTACCGCTCCCACCGCACCTCAGACTTATTGGGAAGTTGATTTTTGTCAGCCGACTCTGATCTTGCTGGGAAACGAAGGCGCAGGGCTGTCTCAGGCATTAAATGATCTCGCCGATCGACAGGTGACAATTCCATTAAGTCGACGTGTAGAGTCGCTCAACGTGGCAATTTCTGCTGCATTGATCCTATATGAGGTGAAACGGCAAAGAGGTTAAGAGAACTGCTGATGCTTGGTTTCTGGTTCTTAACGTCTAACTCAGAAAAATCTCGACTTAAAACCTCACTGCTGACCCGCGTCCGATCGAGCCAGTGCCCCCGATCAGATTCTAAACTCGCCAGAGCGTCAGACTGTTTGAGTTGCTGATAAAACTGCGAGTCTAAAACCGAGGCAAACTGTGAGTTTCGCCGTTGAGGACGAATCGCCTGGGACTCTGAAAGCAAAGACTGATCAGACGGGGGTTGAGTCGAGGCAACTTCGATCGCAACCAGTGCCCCCATCGAAGCGACCCAACTGCCCAAGGCGACGATCGTCAACCACTTTTCAAACTTTCTGTTCATCCCTAGACTCCACAAACTGCTCAGGCAGTGGTCTTTTTCGAGGTGTTCATCTCCCCCAGGGGCGTTAGGGTTTGCAGGCACCGCCAGAGTTCTAAAAAAGTCAGATCTGGTAAAACTGCTTCTTTAAGACTGGCGAACCTACAAATAATGCTGACTCAACTGTATAGCCTTTTTAAGAGGTCAGCAAGGGTATCCGTGTTGCAATGTCAATGGTAAATTGACGCAATCAACTACGAAATTTTGCTGAAGTCAGATTTCGCTTTAAAGATGATGTGGCTTGTCACTATTTTGCTTAAGATTAATCTTCACAAAGAGATGCTGATGCTAAGGATTTGACGAAATGACGATTTTGAAGTGGATGAGATCTGCAAAGGTTGGCGGTGTTTTAGCGGCACTGATTTTGGCGGTGGTTGTTATTGGCTGCAACGTTTTTAGCAGCACTGCTCAACCTGCCCTCAACACTCAACTTTTATGGTATGGACAATCTGCCTTCAAGCTAACTACCCCTTCGGGTAAGGTTTTGCTGATTGATCCCTGGCTCACTAACCCAGTCAACCCGACTGGAAAAGCAGATTTGGCAAAGCTCGATCGCGCTGATCTAATCCTAATCACTCACGGACATTTTGATCACGTTGGAGACGCGACGGCGATCGCTCAAAAAACAAAAGCTAAACTCGTAAGCACGGCTGATTTAGGTCAAGCCCTAGTAGCTTACGGCAGCTATCCAAAAGATCTCGTAGGGCTAGAGACTCAAGGAAACTTTGGGGGAGAACTGACGCTGCTGAATGGTGATGTCAAAGTGGCGTTTATTCCAGCCGTTCATAGCTCTGCGGTGGCATCTGATGGCAGCCCTGCTCAATATGCCGGAAACCCTGGTGGATTTTTAATCAGCGTCAAAAATGGGCCTGTGATCTACCACACGGGCGACACTGATTTATTTCAAGACATGACGCTGATCCCCCGGTTTGGCAAAGTCAGCTTGATGCTTGCCTGCATTGGAGATCACTTTACGATGGGCCCCACACGGGCAGCAGAGGCGGTTAAATTGGTCAATCCTGTCACGGTGATTCCTATGCACTTTGGCACGTTTCCAGCCTTAACAGGGACTCCTGAAGCGTTTGCTCAAGCGCTCAGGCAGCAAGGGGTGAAGAGCCAACTACGAGTGATGAAGGTGGGAGAAGCGATCAAACTATGACAAACGAATAACAGAAAAAGCAAGATTGTCCGATTTTGATAACTAAACAGACAGACTTCACAACCCTTAGATGGCATGGGTGGAGTTGATTAATTAGATGCGATAGCTTTTGCGACTCAATCCAGTTTATTCTGCTGTTTGCAGGTTTCTAAAGCGATCGGACTTCCCCTATGAAACTATCAGTGGTCATTCCCTGTTTCAATGAAATTTCCACCATTAGTCAAGTTGTTAAATCCGTAAAAGCTTCTCCAGTCAAAGATCTGGGTGTTGAGATTGAAGTAATCATCGTCGATGACTGTTCGATCTACGGCACGATAGATTTACTCAAACAAGTGGTTGAATCCCAGGTAGATCAGGTTATCTACCACCCTAGAAATCGGGGTAAAGGGGCGGCTTTGAGAACAGGGTTTGCTGCTGCGACTGGAGACGTTGTGATCGTCCAAGATGCTGATTTGGAGTACGATCCGCGAGAATTTTCCGTGATGATTCGACCGATTTTAGAAGGCAAAGCAGACGTTGTGTTTGGCTCACGGTTTATGGGCAGTCAGCCCCATCGCGTCGTCTACTATTGGCACATGATTGGCAATCAATTTTTAACCACGCTCTCCAATATGCTGACTAATATCAATCTCACCGATATGGAATCTTGCTATAAAGCATTCCGGCGAGACGTGATTCAGTCAATCAGAATTGAAGAGAATCGATTTGGGTTTGAGCCAGAAATCACTGCCAAAGTCGCAGGAATGGGTTGCCGGATCTACGAAGTCGGCATCTCCTATTACGGACGCACCTACAAAGAGGGTAAAAAAATTACCTGGAAAGACGGAGTGAGAGCAGTTTTCTGCATTCTCAAATACAACCTCTTTCGCTCTAAAAAGGTCTCTTCTGCCTCTGGTCAGTCTTACGAAAGGTTTACGCCCGATGTTTAACCCAACCCGATCGAAGCACAACGCCTCAAGGCTTTTGGAGAAGTGGGTAAAGTTTTGCTCTCGCACTGGGTGGTTCTATCTGCTTCTCTGCTTGCTGGGATTGATCATGATGTTTTATCCCACTCTGTTTAGCGGCTTTTCTAAAATGCCAGGAGATCCAGGAGATCCTTGGTTGAATCAGTACTTTCTAGAGCATTCCTTCCAGCTTGTCTTTAACAGAAATTACACTGCCTCCCCGTGGTCTCCTGCCTTTTTCTATCCTTTTCCCAATGTCCTAGCCTTTTCAGACAACTTGTGGGGAGCAGCACCTATCTATTGGTTGCTCAGAGCTTTTGCCTCGACTGATACCGCATTCCAACTGTGGATGATGCTGGTTTCTGCGCTGAACTTCTTTGGCTTCGCTTTTGTGCTACACCGTCAACACATTAGACGGGAACTCGCAGGACTGGGCGCGTTCCTGTTCGCGTTTGGAATGCCTAGAATCTCTCAGATTTCCCACTCGCAGTTGTTTCCCCAATTCTTTACTCCATTGGCATTGCTGTGTCTTTGGGAGTTTAGCCGCCAGCCTACTCGCCGACGATTAGCACTTTCGCTGCTGCTGATCTATTTGCAGGTTCTTTCTGGGATCTATCTAGGCTGGTTTCTGTTGCTGAGTTTGCTAGTTGCCATCCCTTTACTTTGGTTTATGGAACGCCCTGGTTACAGCGAAGGGACTGGAAGCTTTGGGGTTCGATTTGCCGCTTTTTGCCGAACTCACTGGGCATCTGTTCTGCTCATGTTTACAGGATGGGGACTCGGTATGGTACTTACGCTCATGCCTTATCTGCAAGTTAAAGCGTTGATTGGGGAACGCACTTACGCAGAGGTGAGTCAAATACTTCCTCGTCTGGTTTCCTGGTTTCTTCCGTCTCCTCAGTCACCTTGGGGAATGGTTTGGTATGATTCGGTCTCTGCTAAACTGCCGCTTTTTTGGGAACATTCGCTGTTTCTAGGTTTTACGGTGATTGGTCTATTAGGTCTGGGTCTGTATGCTGGGATAGCACAGAAAATTCCACCTCAGCGTTTTTTGCTCGTCAAGCTTTGTCTAGGGGTGTCGGCTCTGCTGTTCGCAATCTCGCTACGATTCCCGAACGGCTTTTCCCTTTGGCAATTTGTGTATAGCCTGGTTCCAGGAGCGACTGCGATTCGGGCGGTGTCACGAATCTGGACGATAATAGATTGCTATTTACTCATTGCAATTTGCTTAAGTGCTGATGCGTTTTTCAACTCGATTCTAAATCGACGAACAGCTTTGGGAGGACAAAGGAGGATGACATCACTTCCATCTATCTTCCTCGGTTTGTGCCTGATAGAGCAGATAACTTTTAATATTCCTGCCTACGATAAAACACCCTACTTAAAGCTAGAAGCTGAGGCGGCCCAATTGATGCAGGGCTGTGAAGTTGCGTATACGCAAACTCTTCCAGCCCAGGTTGTGGATCAACTGACCGCAATGTGGGCCGGGCTAAAGGCAAATGTGCCCGTTGTGAATGGTTATTCAGGAAATTTACCGCCTAACTATTACAGCTCTGACAAGCCGATGAGTTTTCCTCAAGTGGCGAACTGGCTGATGCAGTCTCAAAAGGGAGGGATTGAAAAACCTCAGCGGCTTTGCCTGATTTCTCGTCTTTCAAAAACTGAGGGTGGCTCGAAACTAACTTTCTCACATGAACCTCAGTTTCGAGTCACTCACTATCAGCTTCCGATTTCTCCCATTCCTGCGGTGGATATTCAATATCTGCCGAGTACTCTTCCAAAATTTCTGAAAACAGGCGACTCTTTTCAACTCCCTGTGATTCTTAAGAACACGAGCAACTTCACCTGGTCATCTTGGGGGCGTTACCCAACCCATTTTTCCTACCGATGGTTTGACCTATCAGGGCGGTTACCTAGAGAGCCTCTCAGAACTTTGCTGCCTTCAGATGTAAATCCTGGCGAATCGACCGCGATCGTGGCAACCATTCAAGCTCCCCTTTTGCCCGGAGAGTATCGTTTGGTGCCGACAATGGTTCTGGAACAAGGGTTCTGGTTTTCTGATCGAATGCCTAATCCACTCTCAATCCCGTTAAAAGTGACTCTTTCTGATAGTCTTTAGTCACTAAATTAAGATGAGAATTGGATAAGGGATTAGAGGCTTGACTTTAAGGGTGAAAAGACGCGCGATCGCACCTCTCAAACTCAAAATTAAGCCTTTCTTCTCCGTTCTCCATTGACATACTCCTCTGGCTAAAGCCTGAAGAATTCTAGGATCAAACAGCAATTGCAGGCGTAGCCTGTCTGACATTGCCTAACCTAACGGTCGATGCCCCGACAACGTATAGGGACTATAGCTTTTTTTGCCCTGAAGGGCAAGGCTTTAAACCCATCACACCGTGGTAAAATAAGAAGTTCTGCGGCACAGTTGACAACAGGAATATTATGGCGAAGCGTGTTCAATTAGTCCTTAATCAGGACGTGAGTAAGCTGGGTAAATCGGGCGATTTGGTCGAAGTGGCCCCCGGTTATGCCCGAAATTATTTGATCCCCCAAGGTAAGGGACAAAATGCAACGGCGGGTCTTCTCAAGCAGGTTGAGCGGCGCAAAGAGAAAGAGCGTCAGCGTCTTGCAGAACTGAAGGAAGTCTCAACCACTCAAAAAGCGGCACTCGAAAAAGCGGGCAGCTTTACGATCGCTAAACAAGTCGGTGAGAATGACGCGATCTTTGGCACCGTCACCAACCAAGAAGTGGCAGATGTGATCAAACAAATCACGGGGCAAGAAATCGATCGCCGTGGCGTTACGCTCCCCGATGTTCACAAGATTGGTGAATATAGGGCTGAAATTAAGCTGCATCCTGAAGTAACCGCAACGGTGATCATTCAAGTCGTTGCCAGCTAGCGATCGGGTTTGAACTTTGAATTTTTTCACTCAAAGTTCTGTAGCAAGTACATTTTTACTAGTCTCTGCTAGACTATTGTTAACAGTATATTGAGGGGCGAGTAGAGCAGCGAGGCGGTAGCTCACCCCTTGATTTGCCTTCACCTTGTTGAAACTGCCCCGTCATGGCTCAAGAACAGCTTAACTTTCAGCCGTTTCAAGATAAAGTTCCGCCTCAAAATATTGATGCAGAAGAAGCGATTTTGGGAGGCATCTTGCTTGACCCCGAAGCGCTGACTCGCATTCTCGATCTAATTGCACCAGAAGCCTTTTATCTCAGCGCTCATCGAGAAATTTTTAGAGCGGCGATCGCCCTTCAAAATCAGGGCAGCCCAACCGATCTGATGAGCGTCACCACTTGGCTGCAAGATCGCGGCTTGCTCGATAAGGTGGGCGGACAAAACAAATTAGTGCAGTTGGTCGATCGCACGGTGAGCGCTGTCAACATTGACCAATACGCGCAGCTTGTCACCGATAAATTTTTGCGCCGTAAGCTAATCAAGGTCGGGCAAGAAATTTCTCAACTCGGTCACAAAACGGCTGAAGAGTTAGAAACGGTTTTAGATGACGCAGAGCAGAAGGTCTTTAACGTCACTCAAGCGCGCCCACAGCAGGGACTTGTTTCAGCAGCCGATGTGCTGACTCAAACCTTTTCAGAAATCGAGCGCCTTTCAACAGGCATGGCAACGCCCGGTTTATCTTGCGGCTTCTATGATTTAGACGCGATGACTCAGGGGTTTCAGCGATCGGATCTGATCATTGTTGCAGGTCGCCCGTCGATGGGAAAATGTCTGGCAGCTAACTCAGAAATCGTTTTAAGTGACGGCAGCGTGACGACGATCGAGCAAATTTATCATCACGGCTGTGCCACTCTCCTGACCTTAAACACTGACTGGAAGTTTGGATTTACCCGGCCCTCAGCGTTTGTCGATGATGGGATCAAGCCCGTTTTTAGAGTGACGACGCGATCGGGTCGCTCAGTCGATTCGACTTTGAGCCATCCCTATTTGACGATCGACGGCTGGCGATCGCTAGCGCTGCTTAACCTCGGTGAAAAGATTGCCGTGCCTCGCAAGCTAGAAGTTTTTGGTACGGAGTCCATTCGAGATTCTGAAGTCGAATTGCTTTGCGACACAGCTACTCAGATGCAGGAAATTCCGGCGATCGTCTTCAAATTGCCGCGATCGCAGGTGGCACTCTTTCTCAACCGCTTGTTTGTGACTGATGGCTGGGCAACGGTTTTAGCGAGTGGTGAATCTCAATTAGGCTATGCTGCGGTCAACCATCGGTTAGCAAAACAGATTCAGCATCTGCTGCTGCGCTTTGAAGTGATTGCTTCATTGAAGTCGCGATCGCCTAAATACCATCTCGACATTACCGATACGCGATCGATGCAGACATTTATTGCAGAAGTCGGTATCTTCGGCAAAGAATCGGCACTTCAAAAAGTCAGTCAAGCGATCGCCGACAAATCCGATCAACTAAGTCGAGATTTAATTCCCCTTGAGATTGGACGAAGTAACGTTCAGTCGGGCAAGATGGCTTTGCTAGATCGTCCCCTTCAAGCGGCAACTAGTGAAGTGTATTGGGACGAAATTGTTGAGATCGAGCCGCTAGGCAATCAACAAGTTTATGACTTAACCATTCCAGAAACTCACAATTTCGTTGCCAATGACATTTGTGTTCATAACACGAGTTTTGTCCTGAACGTGGCTCGCAACATTGCGGCTTATCATAAACTTCCTGTTGCCATCTTTAGTTTAGAGATGTCAAAAGATCAGCTAGTGCAACGATTACTTGCCAGTGAAGTGCGAATTGAGAGTGGGCGACTACGGGCAGGGCGGATCAGCCAGAATGAGTGGGAACCGCTGGGACACGCCATCAGCACATTGTCGCAGTTGCCGATCTTTATTGACGACACGCCTAATTTAGGGGCAAATGAAATGCGATCGCAGTCTCGTCGCCTTCAGGCAGAGCAGGGTGGCGCGTTGGGGTTAGTGCTGATCGACTATTTGCAGCTAATGGAAGGGAACGGCAGCGAAAATCGAGTGCAGGTGTTGTCACGAATTACGCGATCGCTGAAAGGTCTTGCCCGTGAGTTAAACGTGCCTGTGATCGCGCTATCTCAACTGAGCCGAGGAGTTGAGTCCCGCACCGAAAAGCGTCCCATGATGTCTGACCTTCGCGAGTCGGGGTCAATTGAGCAAGACGCCGACCTCGTAATGATGTTATATCGCGATGAATATTACAACAAAGACACACCCGATCGCGGCATCGCTGAAGTGATCATCAGCAAACATCGCAACGGGCCGACCGGGACGGTGAAACTTTTATTTGAGCCTCAATTTACGCAGTTTCGCAACCTTGCCTCTCCAAATCGGAGTTAGGGTCTCGAGTATCACAAAGCAACTACGATGATCCTGTGTATTATTATTATTATTAATAGTAGTAATAATGATTAATTTTCTTAGCAGCCAGTTGCGGTAGCGTTTAAAATCTGGCAAAAAATTGACTGCCTCAGTTAGTCCTTCAAAGTTGATTTATTTCACTGATTAGCATTTGCCGCGATGGATACACATGGCTGAGTCTAAACTGATCACGAGTCAGCTTACGGCGCTACCTGGCTATAAAGTTCGGGAAAGCCTGAAGGCAAAACACGTCAGCCTGAGAATGACCGTTCAAGACGGACTAGAGGTGATCGTTCCCAAAGGGTTTGATCAAAGTCGCATTCCTGAAATTTTGCACACCAAGCAAAGTTGGATTGCGAAAACGATCGGGCGGCTAGAAGAGCAGCGTCAACAACTCTCGCTCGAAGCTTCTCACGAGTTGCCCGATCAGTTGCAGCTTAGAGCGATCGACCAATGCTGGAAAGTTGAATATCAACCGACCCATTCTCAGCGAGTCACGCTCACCGAGAAAGACAAGTCGCGGCTGATTTTGCGCGGCTGTACTCAAAACGAAGATGCCTGCAAGTCACTATTGCAGCAGTGGCTCAGTCACAAAGCCTATCAGCGGCTGGTGCCGTGGCTATGGTCAGTCAGCCAAGAATTAAATCTTCCGTTTAACAAAGCCTCGGTCAGGGGGCAAAAGACGCTTTGGGCAAGCTGTTCTCAGCAAAAAAACATTAGCCTTAACTATAAGCTCTTATTTTTGCCGACTCATCTGGTGCGCTATGTGCTGATTCACGAGCTTTGTCACACCACTCATCTCAACCATTCTGCTCAGTTTTGGGGGTTGGTTTTTGAGAAAGAATCAGACTATAAAGCGCTCGATCGCGAACTCCGCAAGTCGAGTCACTATGTCCCCGGCTGGCTAGAACCGTCAATATTGGGCAAAACTGAAGATCAGTTCTAGACGTTGAACGATCGCACGTTGTCTCAGAAGCTTCATCTTCTCCTCACAAACTCTGCCTATAGAGAGGCGTTCTCTACACGATCGCATTCTTAAGCTGATGCCAGTCGTGATTGAAAATTTTTGCTATGAGCAATGAGCCAACTGAAAGACTGCCAGATTTCGAGAACAAAAACGCCGAAGCCTTAAAAGCCAAAACCGTCAACCCAATGGATTTGGTATCTACGAGCAGATATGAAGGCAACCCCAGAGAGCTAATCGAAAATCCTGGAGTTGCGCCAGAAATGCTAAACGAACCCGACGATTTGCGTTCTGATGAGATCCATGAGGACTAAGCGATCGCCAACATCTAATCTCACATAGGTCAAATCGATCATGTCATTAGACCTATAGAAAGATGCGAGATGATCCTCCGATCGAGTGATGATCTGTTGCTATTGCAAAACTAGAGTATTGCGATGAATCGTTGTCTAAAACTCTATTGAGGTCGAGCGCGGTTTGAATTTATTTAATGTCAGTTTGACAGAAGCGGTTTGCTCCGATTGTGGATTCGGGAAGCCCCCTAAATCCCCCAATTTGGGGGACTTCAAGCCAAAATTTCCGGTTCAAAGTCCCCCAGAATGGGGGATTTAGGGGGCAGAAGCCCTGAAGAACGAAGTAAAAGAACTCATGAACTGACGTTTATTGAACCTGTTTAATTTGTCCTTTAGCTCTCATTCCTAACAGCAACTCTTTTTAACAAAAATTTGCTCCAAGACCATTGCCTTTACTCAATGTGCAGTCATGAAAGTAGCCCTCGTCCATGACTATTTGACGCAACGGGGTGGAGCGGAGCGAGTCTTTGAGTTGCTCTGCAAGCATTACCCCGATGCTGACATTTTCACGTCTCTCTATGAGCCACAGCACTCGATCGATCTGGGCGATCGGCGAGTTTACACCACTTATTTGCAGCAAATTCCTCATGCAGCTAGATACTTTAAGCTGTTAGCGCCTTTCTATTACTCAGCGTTTCGGGCCCTTGATTTAAGTGATTATGATTTGATTATCAGCAGCAGCACCACTTTTGCAAAAGGGGTGAAAAAACGCCCCGATGCCAAGCACATTTGCTTTTGTCATAATGTTACCCGCTTTTTATGGGACACCAAAACTTACCTGCGCGAATACACTGCCTATCAGCCGTTTTATCCCTTGATTGAGTCGCTGTTTCAAAGAATGCGGCAGGCAGATTTAACATTCGCTCAAGAGCCAGATTTATATATTGCCAACTCTAGCGTTGTGGCACGTCGAATTCAAGAAACCTATGATAAGCCTGCTCTGGTGATTAACTACCCGATCGACAGTGAGCAATTCACGTTTTCGGCTCAAAAAGAAAACTTTTATCTAGCGTCGGCTCGACTGCTCGGCTATAAGCGCATTGATGTGATTGTGGAAGCGTTTAACTGGCTGGGCTGGAAGTTAATGATCATTGGCGATGGCCCCGAACGAGAAACGCTGCAAGCCCGTGCGTTAAAGAATATTCAATTTTTAGGGCACGTCAGCGATGTCGATCGTAAACAACTGCTGGCAAAATCACGATCGGTGATTGTCACCGCCCTCGAAGACTATGGCTTAGTGCCGATCGAGGCAAACGCCAGTGGCACCCCTGTGATAGCTTATGGGGCAGGTGGTGTGCTAGACACTCAAGTTCCTGGCAAGACAGGCATTTTCTTTAAGTCACAAACTCCCGAATCGCTGCACACGGCGTTGCTTGACGCAAGAAAAATCTCCTGGGATTACAGCACCATTCGTCACCATGCCCTCAGTCGCTTCTCAGAAAGCGTCTTTTTCGAGTCGGTCGATCGCGTCATTCAGGAGGTTTGTCTGGCATAGAAGCGATGAGTTGAGTTTTGCAAAAGGAGTTCCTATCGTGGCTGAGAGTCATCTAAATTTAATCGCGGCTGCCGACCCCGATCCGGGCTATGGGCAACTGTTGTCGGTGTTGATGCGGCGGCGGCTGTGGCTGATCGGCGGGTTAGGGTTGTCGCTGATCGGAGCCGCCCTATTTACCCTATTTTCTAAGCCGACTTTTCGTAGCTCAATGCAACTGTTGAGTGAGTCTAACTATCGCAGTCGCAAAACCGATAACCCAGCTACCCCATCGTTTGCAGACTCTAATGTTGAGATCGATAATGCCACGCAGTTAAATTTGATGCGATCGTCGCAACTGCTGCAACGGGCGGTTGACCAGTTAAAACTCAACGGCTCAAACCTTGACGTAGGCGACCTTCAGAAAGGACTCACGGTCAGCCAGGTGATCGAGCAGAGAGGTAACGACAAGATCAATACCAGCATCTTTGAGATGGTTTACACGGGTCACGATCGTCAACAAACCCAAGCGGTCTTGCAAGCGATTCAACAGGTGTATCAGCAATATAACCTGGAGCAGCAAAAAGCGAGGCTGACTAAAGGGTTGGGGTTTATTAACGAACAGATTCCGCAAGTCGAGGCGCGAGTCAATCAGGCAGAAGCCGCACTAGAGCGATTTCGCAAAAATCAAGATCTCATCGACCCTGAACTTCAGTCAAAGTCAATGGTCGATTCTCTGGCGGCAGTGCAGAAAGATCAGCGTGCCAATCGGACTGAGTTGCAAGATCTGCAAGCTCGCTATGGAGCACTACAACAGCAGTTGGCGCGATCGCCTCAACAAGCTACGATCGCGGCTCGGCTGAGTCAATCTCCGCGCTATCAGGCATTGCTCAACGAGATTCAAAAAACCGAGGTGGCGATCGTTCAGCAACGCTTACGCTTTAAAAAGGGCCCATTTATTGATCAACTGAGTGAACAACGACAGAAACAGCAAGCGCTTTTGCAGCAAGAAGTGCAGCGAATTTTAGGCGCACAAGCGGCGGCGATCGCTCAGTCGGGTGATGGACTGGTTGCGATCGGGCAACTCGGAGAAAATGACCTGAAATTTGCGAGTGCGTTAGTGGAGTCGCAAGTCAATTTGGTTGCTGCCCAAGCGCGCGATCGCAGTCTTACCAATAATGAACTACAGCTTCGAGGTGAGCTAAAGCGGTTTCCGAGTTTGCTGGCTGAATACAATCGCCTTCAGCCCAATGTGCAGGTGAATCGAGACACCTTGCAGCAACTCCTCAAAGCGCGGCAGGATCTAGGGCTAGAAATTGCGCGTGGAGGATTCGATTGGCAGGTGGTCGAGCAGCCCAAAGTCGGGCAACAAATTGGCCCAAATTGGCTACGAAATCTGCTGCTCGGAGCGGTGGGCGGCTTGATGTTAGGCGGCGTTGCAGCGTTCTTGCGAGAGGCGGCTGATGATGCGGTTCGCACGTCTGAAGATTTCAAGCAGCAAGTTCCGCTACCGCTGTTGGGTATGGTGCCAGAAGTGCCATTGGGGGAAATCAATCCTCGATCGATCGCGATGCCCTTTCAAAAAGCCGAAAACTTGGCTCCTTCCATGATGCAGGTGATTCACTGGGCCCCATTCCGCGAGTCACTGGATTTGATTTACAAGAATATTCAGCTATTGACGGCGGCGAATCCGCTCAGGTCGCTGGTGGTTACTTCTGCGCTGGCAGGTGAGGGAAAATCAACGATCGCGCTCGGTTTGGCAATCAGTGCGGCGCGTCTGCATCAGCGAGTGTTGATCATTGATGCTGATTTGCGTCGTCCGGGGTTACACAAACAGCTTGAGTTGCCTAACGAACAAGGGCTGTCTACGCTGCTGTCGGGCGATCGGATGCTGAGTCAAAATGCGATTCAACTGGCGGGCACCTACAGCGATCTTTCGATCTCGGTTTTGACGGCGGGCCCGGCTCCTAGCGACCCGGTGAAGTTGCTCAGTTCTCGTCGCATGAAGGAACTGATGACGGTGTTTGAGCAGAGCTATGATTTGGTGATCGTCGATGTGCCCCCGGTGTTAGGCATTGTCGATGCAATGCTGGCGGCATCGTTTTGTGATGGCACGTTGCTGGTCGGCAAAGTTGGACAGGTGACGCGCAATGAGGTGACCCAAGCAGTGACGGCCATGAATCGTTTAAATCTGGTTGGCATGATCGCAAATGGCGCAGCGATTCCTGGCAATCAATATTATCGGAACGTGGCAGTTTCTTAAACCAAGAGTCGAGGTTCAGCTTAGTATCCTGGATTAAATAATGTAGGACAGCCATCTCGGCTGTTTCAATCAGGCAAAATGGCTGACCTACAAAGTTATCAGAGTTGTTTAATTTGCAATTCTTAGGTAAAAAGGCACTCCTATTTCTTCAAAATCCCTCAAAAGATAGGTGAATTATCTTCCAGATCCTTAATAACTTAGTAAACTCTAATAAAACGCGTCTCCGTAGATCTACTACTAGAAGCGATCGCTACAAATAGAGGGTTTAACTATCTAACAGCGTTCAAACAACTGTTTAATCTCTCTTGAAATAAATCCTACTCGACTCGATTTCAAGTCAGACTTTCGCAGGCTTAAAATTTTCTTGTATATAAACTTACTCTCCTTACCCTGAGAGAAGTTCAACTCTTACCCTTAGTTTTTTGACTCATGGTTTGTATCTTCTATCACTTGCAAAAGTGAAGCCGTCTTTTCTTTTTCCTAATTACTCAGGGTCTATGGACAAAGACCCATGCGAGATTTCACTTTTAGAGTTTAATTTAACGACTACGGATCTAACTTGGAGTAGATTTTTTTTCTCGTCAGCCTATTAATATTTAAGTTACTTAATACTTAGAGTGGTTGAGAAACGTTCAGGGGTGCACCTGAAAAAACATTGATTAGAACGCTCAACTATTGTCGGCTTGTCTCCTTCGATTTGTGTCTTTTATTGCAATTTCAGTCAAACCTCTATGACGACTTTTAATCCTCCAATTTTGCAGGAAAGCCGCTCTCTAGTCAGGGAAAGATTGGGGGTTGATTCTCCTATCTGTGTACTCAAATGGCGACGAAAACAATTGCTCGTCTTGCGATCGCAGCAGCAGAGTCATCCTTCCCATCTACCGCCCCTGACCAATGAACGACGGCTGATTGACTGTCTAAGCCACTCCCCCATTCGGCTGGTGCGTGCCGATGCCAGTTTGGGTGAATCTGGACTGAGGTTTTGGGCAAATGCCTGTGAAAGCTCGCACAAAACGCTCTATCTGAGATTGCCCGCCGCTTCTAAACTCCCCCACAAGCGCATTGGCTTTTTTTGGGGCTGTAAGCGAGTGTTAGATCTCAGCCTAGCGTCATTGATGCTGGTGTTGTTGAGTCCGGTGCTGCTGACGATCGCAGCTCTAATCAAGGTTTCCACGCCTGGACCAATTTTGTTTCGGCAGTGGCGGGTTGGGCAGCGAGGCAAATTATTTAGAGTGCTAAAGTTTCGCACGATGACGGTCAACGCCGAACAGCATCACCATCAAATCATGGCAGATCAGGCGCACACCAACCTGCATAAGCGGCACGATGACCCTCGGATTACGCCTCTGGGCAGATGGTTGCGAAAATATAGCCTAGATGAATTGCCCCAGCTATTTAACGTGCTGTTAGGCGAGATGAGTCTAGTAGGGCCGCGACCCTGGGCGCTTTATGATGCTGTTCGCATTCGTCCAGAAATGTTAGAGCGATTGAATGCCCTGCCTGGAATTACCGGAGCTTGGCAGATTCAAGCGCGATCGCATCTGTTAGACATTGACATGGTGAACGATCTTGACCTGGAATATCTGCGTAACTGGTCATTAACCGAGGATCTAAAAATTCTTCTAAGAACAGTGCCCAAAGTGCTATCAGGCTTTGGGGCGTGTTGAATTGAGCTAAACCAAGTTTCATTGATATCCATGCGATTTAAGCTTCCTAATGTGGTGCGGAGTGGGGTCAAAGCAACTGGCTTTTGGCGCGATAATTCCTTGATTTTGAGAGAGTTTCAATACTTTCCGGGGGTTGCGATCGCAGCGATCACGTTTGCGTTGTGTGCAGCATCCTTTGAAGGATTTGGGTTCGGATTCCTGCTAGCGTTTTTGCAAAGTCTCGTTAGTCCGACTGCTAAACCGTTTCAAACTGGGTTGAACTGGTTTGATATTTGGATTTTGGGAGTCAATACCTCCGCGACGAGTCGGCTTTATCGAGTGTCTGGTCTAATTCTCGCTTCCACTTGGATTCGAGCCGGATTTAACTACCTAACCCAGGTTTACACCGAGTTAACGCAGCAAAAACTCGTCGATCGTCTTCGCAAACAGATTTTTGAACAACTGCAAGCGGTAAGTCTGAGCTATTTTGGCAAGACGCATTCGGGACAGTTGATCAATACGCTGACGGGTGAACTGGGTCGATTGCAGTCAGCATTTTCGTTGATTGCTTACATGATTACTAAAGGATCAACGCTAGTAGTCTATGCAGCGTTGATGTTTACAATCTCTTGGCAATTGACGGTGATTGCTTTGATGTTGTTCACACTATTGGCAGTGGGGTTATCAAATCTAAATTCGCGAGTGCGTGAAAGCAGTTTTGCGATGTCAACCGCCGCTGGAGCATTTACCACCATTTCGTTAGAGTTTATCAGTGGCATTCGCACGGTGCAAGCTTCTGCGACTCAAGACTATGAGCGCAAACGCTTCTATCAATCCAGTCAGGCGATGCTCAAGACCAGCATGAAAGCGGCAACCCGCAGTGCAGTCGTGAGACCCGTTGCAGAGGGGTTAGCGACCACCGTTTTAATCAGCATGATTATTGTGGCGATTACCATCTTCGTGGCTAATGGAACGCTGCAAACTGCGTCACTGCTGACGTTTTTGTTTATTTTGTTTCGGCTCGTTCCGGCGGTGCATGAGTTGAACGGCAACCGGGCACAGTTGAGCGGATATGGAGGCACGATCGCTAACATTACCGAGGTGCTGCGAGCCGACAACAAACCCTATTTGCAAGATGGAACTCATCAGTTTGCAGGGTTAAAAACGGCGATCGAGTTCGTTGCGGTTGATTTTGGTTACGATCCGGCATCTCTGGTGCTGAGAGACATTACGCTAACCATTCCTCGCGGCAAAATGACGGCGCTAATTGGGGCATCGGGTGCAGGAAAAACAACTCTGGTTGATTTGATTCCTCGTTTCTACGACCCGACACGGGGACACATTTTGATGGATGGTCGGGATCTGCGATCGTTTTCCACTAAATCTCTGCGGCAAAAGATGGCGATCGTCAGTCAAGACACGTTTATTTTTAATGCGTCGGTGCGCTATAACATCGCCTACGGGTTAGAAACCGTCAGCGATGAGCAGGTCTGGAACGCCGCGAGACAGGCAAACGCGCTAGATTTCATTTTAGAAATGCCGCACCAGTTTGAAACCATGCTAGGCGATCGAGGAGTACGGCTCTCAGGTGGACAACGGCAGCGACTCGCGATCGCCCGTGCCCTTTTGCGGAATCCCGAAATTCTGATTCTCGATGAAGCCACCAGCGCTCTCGATTCAGTGTCAGAACGATTGATTCAGCAATCACTAGAAGACATCTCAGAAGGACGCACCGTGATTGCGATCGCACACCGTTTATCAACGATTATTCGGGCTGATAAAGTCGTTGTTTTAGAACAAGGTCAAATTGTTGAGCAAGGCACTTATCAAGAACTTCTAAATCAGCGCGGTAAACTATGGCACTATCACCGAATGCAACACGAAGTAGACGTGAAAACTGATGGATAAAAGATTATATGTTTAATCCTTAGAAGTTAAGAGGCGTGGATTAAATAACCTGTCAATCTTGTCATCAAATATCCTGATTTGTCATGTCTGGGATCTTCGCCCCCTAAATCCCCCATTCTGGGGGACTTTGAAACCGGGAATTTTAACTCAAAGTCCCCCAGAATGGGGGATTTAGGGGGCACAAGCCGATTCAAACGGAGCCATCAACGAACTTAGACACTCTGGTTGAGTCCGAGCAGTTGCACCTTAGTAAATCCACGTTCCTAACCCATCTATTGAGGCTAAATCGATGCACTTAATTGCCTTAGAACAAGAACCGACCTCACTGCGAGGCGGACAAGAAAAAAACCTGATAGAAATCTGTCGTGACTTAGCTGCTCGGGGTCACAAAGTCACACTGCTCTATGAACAAGAAGGCAACTTGCTTGACCAATATCGTGAGTTTTGTGAATCTACCCTGCACATTGACGCTTATGGGTTCGATCGCCGCCGACCCAAAACCATTTTGCAGTTTGTTCGTAACGTTGTCGGAATTGGCAAAATTCCGGTCTACGCCAATAGCGTTGTGTTTAGCAACGTCTGTCATACTGCGACGTTTGGTTATGCCTTGTCTCGGTTAAGAGGGTTGCCCTTCGTCTGCTATTTTCAGATTCCTTCCTGTGAGGTTAATCGACAAATTCGCTTTGCGCTCGATCGCGTTGATCACTGCATTACCGTTTCTCACCAAACTAAGCAGAGTTGGGTAGACTATGGTTTGCCTGACTCAAAAATTGAGGTAGTTCACAATGGCACTGATACTCACAAGTTCAGACCTGCTCAAGATTTCTTAGCCACCCGCAAACAGTGGGAGATTTCTGAACGTGCAAAAGTTGTTTCCTATGTGGGTCGAATTGACGAGGATAAAGGACTTGAATATCTTATTAAAGCGATCGCACTTTTAGCCATTCAAGAGCCAAATATTAAGCTGATAATTGCTGGAAGACCTGTCGTTCATTTCAACGTTTTGAAGGGCGAAGAATGCGAAGAGGAAGGCATGGGATATCAGCGATCGCTAGAGCAGTTAGCAAAAGATTTAGGCATCGCCGATCGAGTTCAATTTGTAGGTTACTTATCAAATCCGGCTGCTCTTTACCAAACTAGTGATATCAGCGTCTTACCTAGTGTCTGGTCAGAACCGTTTGGGCGATCGATCATCGAATCTTTAGCTTGTGGAACGCCCGTTGTTGCTAGTCATATCGGGGGAATTCCTGAAATTTTGACGGGGGAGTTTGCAGCTAACCTAGTGACCGCTGGAGATGAAAAAGCCTTAGCCAAGCGAATTTCTGAGGTAATTTATTGGCGAGAAACTGATCCTGAATTTGGGCAGCGATGCTCTGATCATGTGGCTAAAAAATTCAGCTTAGAAAGCATGATTAGTGGAGTAGAAAGAGCGTTGCTAAACGTTGCACAAACCTAACTACCTTCGCCTACCATAATGAACACTCCTCGAATCTTTTCGGTTATTGAAGGCTACATCGGGCATCGCACGTATGGGCAACTGATGCAAAATTATTTTAGCCACTCCGACGGCTGCAACATTGACCTTTATTGGCACGATCAAGACCGAGAATTACATAGCAAACTTTTGCGTCGCCTTTTAAGTTATCAATCATCTAATCACTGGGTTCGTAAACAAAATTTTGATCTTTTTCTATTTCGGGTTCAACTTGCTCTTGCCTATTTGTCAAGACGAGTTCTGCTTAGAAACTTGGGCAAAGCCGACTATTCTGCGCTGCATTTTCACACGCAGCCGCTTGCCTATTTATGTCTAGATTTAATGCGAGAAATGCCTACTGTGATCAGCCTCGATCGCACTGCCGCTCAAGCTTCGAGAGAATACACGAAACCTAACTTACGATGGACGTTTTCGCCCAATCTTCGCCTTGATAAAAAAGTTTTTGAAGCCGCAAAAGACGTTGTGACTTTCTCTGAAGCTGCGCGACGATCGGTGATCGACGATTATGGCATTATACCCGAAAAAGTTACTGTCATTTATCCGGGTGTTGACCTTAAAAAAATTCCGCTTGCTGCTTCTACAACAAAATCTAAACCTTACAAAATTCTATTTGTGGGCGGTGATTTTGAGCGCAAAGGTGGACATGACTTGGTGAAGGTCTTTCTCGAAAAGTTTGCCGATCGAGCCGAATTGCACCTCGTGACGCAAACACCCATTCAAGCCGATCATCCCAACATTTATCTCTACAAAAACATCAAAGCTTACACGCCAGAATGGTTGCAGTTATATCACCAGGCTGATGTGTTTGCGATGCCAACTTATGCCGAGCCGTTTGGTTGGGTATTTCTTGAAGCAATGGCAGCGGGGTTGCCGATTATTGCTACTCATATCACCGCGATTCCTGAAATGGTCACACACGGCGAAAATGGTTTCTTAATTGAACCGGGCGATCGCACTGCCCTAGCGCAAAGCATTGAACACTTAATTAACAGCCCTGAATTGGGGCAAAAGATGGGGCAGCAAGGACGGCAATTAGTCGAGCAAAAATTCAATGCCCAAACGCATTTTGAGAAGCTGGAAAACCTGCTAAAAGGAGCAATTGCCCCACCCTATGCAGTTTCAAACGTATCCGATCCGCGATGCGCTTTGAAATCGTAAAAGCTTTCTGACCTTTCATCTAGTGAGCCAATGAAAACGTTATTTACGTGTCATTATCCCTTTGATATCAACGCGGGTGCGGCTGGCGTAACCTGGCGGCTCGGTCAAGAATATCAAAAGTTAGGACACGACGTTCACTATTACTCGATCGACAATATGCCAGAACGACTTCACAAACTGGCAAGATTTTCGGCATTTCCGATTTTCGTCGCTCGTCAAATTTCTCAATTGTTAGATCAAAATGCGGTTGATGTGGTCGATGCTTCCACTGGGGATGCTTGGATGTGGGCAACTCTATTGAGCAAGTTTCGCAAGCGTCGTCCTCTTTTAGTCGCGCGGTGTCACGGCTTAGAGCACATCGAACACCTGGAATATCTGGAAGAAGCGCGACGAGGTAATCTGCGCCTGAGTTGGAAATATCCGCTCTATCGCGGCAGCATTCGCCTCTGGGAAGCCGCTGCATCAATGCGTTATGCTGATGTCGTTTTGTTGCTCAATCAGCGCGATCGTCAATATGTGATCGATCATTTAGGCATTCATCCCGATCGTGCTCACATCGTTCCCAATGGCATTCCTGATCATTATCTCAATCTGCCATTTGAGCCGACTCCCGCCCCAGGTGAACCGTTACGTATCGCTCAAGTCAGCAGCTATATCGTCCGCAAAGGCATTCAATATGGCACACCTGCGCTCAATCGCATTCTCAAACGTTATCCTCACGTCGAGGTGAGTATGTTAGGCACCGAGCGTCCTGCCGAAGAGGTCTACGCAGAGTTTGATCTAGAGGTGCGAGATCGCGTCAAGGTCGTTCCTTATTACGCCAATAACACGCTGCCAACCTTGCTCAAAGGACATCACATTAAACTCTTTCCCACAATTTCCGAAGGGTTTGGCGTTGCTCTGATTGAGGCGATGGCGTGTGGGTTAGCGCCGATTACAACAGATACACCCGGCCCGCTAGAAATTGTGCAAGACGGCAAAGACGCGATCGTCATTCCCTGCCGAGATAGCGGTGCGATCGAGCAAGCATTAGAACAGTTGATCGGCGATCGGGAATGGCTCGATCGACTCCGCCGCAATGCTTACAAAACTGCCCAAACTTACCAATGGTCACGGGTGGCACAAGACAATCTCCGATGCTACGAAAAAGCCCTTTCACTATGACTCCTGCTCCCTCTCGCCTCTTCTACCCTGCCCCCGCCTGGATTGCTATTCTCAGTCTTGTGCTGTTCTCAGCGCTCTGTCTAGCGGTTCATGCAGGTGGATTGCTGCGATACGCATTTCCGGCTGGTTCTCTGGCGATCGGGGCGTTTCTCTACTGGCGCTATCCCCTGCTCTATGTGGGGTTTACGTGGTGGATTTGGTTTTTAGCAGCATTTGTGCGCCGATTAATAGACGTGCAAGCAGGATGGGCTGATCCCAATCCGGTGCTGTTAGCGCCGTTTTTGGTCACGATCGTCTCTCTGCTCACCTTCGCCAAAGAGTTGCCCAAAGCCATAAAAGGAACAGGTTTACCCTTTGCGCTTTGCATGATGGGAGTGGTCTATGGCTTTTTGGTTGGGTTGATCAACTCCCCACCGCAAACGGTGGTTGTCCCGTTGCTAAATTGGTTAGCTCCGGTTGCGTTTGGCTATCATCTCTACGCAAATTGGCGCATTTATCCCGACTTACGTCAGATGCTTCAGCGCGTTTTTGTGTGGGGCGTGTTGGTGATGGGAGCCTATGGAGTCGTGCAGTTTTTAATTGCGCCAGGATGGGATCGTTTTTGGCTCCAGAATCAAACTACCCAAGTTTTTGGAACGCCAAACCCTTTAGGAATCCGAGTTTTTAGCACCATGCATTCTCCGCAGCCATTTGCGTGTGTGATGGTCGCAGGATTGTTTTTACTGTTTGCAAGTCGAAGTTCGCTACGATTTCCAGCATCAAGCGTGGGTTATCTTTCACTGCTATTATCGTTGGCTCGATCGGCGTGGCTGAGTTGGGTAGTTGCATTAGTGGTATTTTTGCCATCACTGAAACCAAAGTTACAAATGCAGCTTATTTTGACGCTCTTAGTCATGATGATTGTTGTGTTGCCGTTGACGACGATCGATCCGTTTGCGTCAGTAATCAGCACTCGTGTTCAAACCATATTTTCGGGGCAAAATGATGTGAGTTACGCCGATCGATCGCAGGGTTACAGCACAGTTCTCACAGACGCTGTAACTAATATCCCTGGTTTAGGAATGGGATTCGTGCTTAAAGACTCTAGCATTGGCAGCAACGATAGCGGAATCTTAACGCTGCTGTTAACACTCGGATGGCTCGGACTGTTGCCTTATCTAGGAGGATTGCTATTGCTGATTGCGAGTTTGATTCAAAGTCGTGAGGCGATGAATGATTCGTTTATGAGTGCAGCGAGAGCGATCGCGATCGCGACCTTTTCTCAAATTGGGTTAAATAATGTGATGTTGAGTTCGTTTGGCATGGTGTTGTGGGGTTTTATCGGCATTACGATCGCGGCCCGACAATATTATGCAAAATCAGCGTTGGTAAGCCAATCTTAGAATCAACTCGTTTGGAGTAATCTCTATGACTCAAGTAATAAAACCATCCAAACTCATTAACATTTATTGGATTCTAGGTTTCTTAGTCATTAGTTACGGCATTTTTGCCTTGAATGGCTATGGAAATGACGACGACACCTATCGGATGTTAAATACTTGGAAAACGCTAATTAGCGAGGGTAGATATGTTCCATCCAGGTTTCAAGGCAATTTAATTCCAGAATTGACGATCGGACTAGCTTCTGAAATTGGAGGATTTTATCTTGCAAACTTTATTTCAGTGGTGCTTTCTGTCTCAAGTCTATTTATTTTCTATGCGCTGCTTTTAAGAATCACGACTTCTTTAATCGCTGTTTTATCGGTGTTGGCAATTGCGTCAAATCCCTTTTGGATTATCGCCTCCACAACATCAATGGATTACATTTATGGGGTGTTTTTCTTTATTTTAGGACTCTTCATTCTGATCAAAGAAAAGCCGAGATGGGCTGGCTTTCTGTTTGCGGCGGCGGTTTCTTCGAGGTTGACCTATGCACCGATGGTGGCGATCGCGTTTCTACTTTACTTTCCTTACACTCAAGGAAAACTTAAGCTTAGAAACTCATTGATTCAAGGCTTTCTAGTTTTTTTGGTGGCTTCTGGCGTTTTCTACCTACCTGTTTTTTTCGCCTCTGGAATGTCCCTTTCTTTTTTAGCAATTGGGCCGGATGCCTCTGGTGGATTTGTCGGCATTATTGCTAGATTTGTCTACAAAAATATTTACTTCTGGGGACTTCCTGCCTTTGTTTTTTTGATCATCTTCTTTATTCAAGACAGAAGCATCTATCAAAAAATTGTCACGAATCCTTTTCAAAAGGTTCGAGTTGAGAAACTGCTATTTCATGGTGCTTTATGGTGCATTATCTATAACGAAATCATGTTTTTCAGGCTTCCTCATGAATATGCTTATCTGTTACCACTTTTGTTTAGTGTCACTTATTTAATGGCAACTTCCGATCGCGTCAAAAAAACTCGATATTTGAGCCTTTTGATCGGGCTACAGCTTTTATATGGGCTGATTTTTAATCTTGATGTGCTTCAAACTTATCAAAAAGATCCAGTCGCCAAAACAATTCATTCAGACTCTGCAAAAATTCATGTTTCAATCAAAGAAGGCGTTTTAATCAGAGAACTGAATTGGCGATCGACCTATCAGGCTTATCAGTTGAGCGAGTTCAACAAAAAATGGCATCCGTGACATGATAGGGACAGTTTTGAAATGCCCCTATCTACGTCTAATTAAAGATCGAATCTGTGTACGGGCATGGCACTGCCGTGCCCATAGACCTTGCAAATAACCGATCCGATTTAATCCACGATCTTAATGGCTGGCAAACACTTTCGCCGCCGCCGCAACCCCGGCACCCGACGTAAAGCCCTCATGCCCCAACTCTTGCAAAGTGGCTTCTAGCGCAGCGATCGCCGTTAGCACATCGCGATCGCTGACAAAGCCCAAGTGACCAATGCGGAAAATCTTGCCCTTGAGGTGATCTTGTCCGCCTGCTAACACGATGTCAAACCGCTTCTTCATCACCGATCTAATCTGCTCGGCATCAACACCGCTTGGCATCACCGCCGTAATCGCCGGACTCGCACACTCATCTGCCGCCAATAAAGGCATCGCCATCGCTTGCACCGCGGCGCGAGTTGCCGCCAACAGTCGATGGTGACGGGCAAAAATGGCTTCTAACCCTTCTGCCTGCATCATTCGCAACGCCGCTTGCAGCGCAAAAAACAGGTTGATCGGCGGCGTGAAAGGAGTCGTATTCTTGGCGGCATCTTTGCGATATTTGCCCAAATCCAGATAATAGCGAGGCAGTTTCGCCGTTTTATACGCCTCCCACGCTTTGGCACCAACCGCCACAAACCCTAACCCCGGCGGAATCATGTAGCCTTTTTGAGAACCCGATGCCACCACATCTAAGCCCCACGCATCAACCGGAACATTTGTTGCCCCTAAACTCGTCACTGTATCGACGATAATCAGCGCTTTGCCGTGCGCTTTAACGTGACGATTAATCGTTTCGAGATCGTTGATCACCCCCGTTGAGGTTTCGCTGTGGGTAATGACGACGGCTTTGATTTGCTTGTCAACATCCGCTTCTAAAGCCAGCCGAAATTGCTCAGGGTCGAGAGGTTTGCCCCATTCAGCCGTGATTCGCTCGGTGTTTAGCCCGTAAGCGTCGGTGACTTCTGCCCAGCGTTCGCCAAACTTGCCGTTAGAACCAACCAACACGCGATCGCCCGGACTCAGAAAATTAATAATCCCGGCTTCCATTACGCCAGTGCCGCTCGCCGTGAGAATCAGCACGTCATTTTGCGTTTGGTGAAGCCACTTTAAATTGGCGGTGACTTCTGCCATAATTTTGCCAAAGTCAGCGCTGCGATGCCCGATCGGATGCTTCGCCATCGCTAGCAAAACCTGTTCCGGCACAGGGGTCGGGCCCGGAATCATCAGCATTAGCTTGTCGTCCATGAGAATGTCCTTCTAAGTGGGAGGATGCAATTTTTTGTGCATGATCCAGGATCGCATAAGTAATCCGCGATCGGGTTTAATCCAATCGGAAATTAATTTAGCCTTTGCTGTAGCGGAGTTGCGGTGTCATAGGCTTTACCTCATTCTGATCGTCGCCTCTTACCATCTTATCTAGGGTTCTGAAATGATGATTGAATATTCAAGAAATGCCCTGTTACGATCGGTTTCGATAAGTGCGGCGGCGGGTCAAAAAGTCGGGCAAATCAATTTTGAGATCTTCGTTAAAGGAATCAGTTCTGCTCGTTAATTGATTGGATGGCTCGACTGCGATCGTCGATGCGGCTTGAATGGCAGCAAAGATCTCCGCTAATTCGGGTGACTCATCAGCCGAGTCGGTTTCTAGAAGCTCTTTTAATTGCGCGACTTTATCTTGGGTGCCATAAAAGCGATCTTTCCAATGCTGCACGGCGGTTTCATATTCGCTGGCTTGCTGTGCTTGACTAAGAATTTGCTCCTGCATTTCGGCGGCTTGTCGCTCTAATTCGGCAATGCGGGTTTGGCTTTGTTCACGATCGAGTTCTAGCTCTTGACACGCCTGTTGCAATAGCGCTTGAGTTGCCATCTGCTTGACGATCTGAGCCTCTAACTCCTCCACCTTTTGCAGCGAACTTTGGGTAGAGTTTGAAGTCTGCGTCAAAGCGAAGGAATTTAACGATGAATCACTCGCCTGATCGATCGCAAAGTCGCCTTCTAGTCGGGCTTCTAACTCATTGATCGCCGTGTGTCGATCGTTGAGTTCGCGGTAGAGCCGTCGAATCTGTTTCTGCGCTTCTTGCAGGTGTAGCTCTAAATTTGCGGCTAGACTGCGCGCCGTTAACTCCTGAGATTCTAGTTCCAACACTCGCTGCTGCTGGGTTTGCATTGCCGCTTGCAGTTCGTCTATTTGGGAGATCAAGTGAGTTTGCTGAGGCTGATCGGCGCGATCGTGACTAAGCTGCGATCGCAATCGCTCTAACTCAGCTTGTTGATTTTGGGCAAACGTTTCTGCCGCTCCAAGCAACCTCTGATAGTCTTGCTCTCGCGTCTGCGCCTGGTGAATTTGCTGCTCAAAGGCGGCTTGTTTCTCAGCAAACTGTCGCTTTAGCTGATTGATTGCCTGTTGCTGAACGTTGGCAATCTCTTCGGTGGAAGCAAGCTGCTCTTCTAGAAAGCGCTGATCGATGATTTGCAGCCGTAGCTCGTTTAAATTAGAAATCGACTGGTCTAGCGCTAACTCTAAATCCTGAATTCGCTCAAGCTGGTGGCGGATCTTGGTTTGCATCTGGTCTATCTCAGCTAGAATGCTAGACTTCGCCGAGATTTCTGGCGCGACAGAGCGATCGGGTGGCTGATCCGATGACTCTAAACTATGAACAGCGTTCGGTTCAGACACTCAGAACCTCCCCAAAACCTGATCTCACCTGAGAAGCTAATCCTTAGTTTCCTATAGTAGACGCAAAATCAGAAATATTGACGACGACTTAGATGACTGGCCAAAATCGCCCGATCGTCAAATCTTAGGTTCTTGAGGCTTTGCCGTTTTTTCAACGTTGGGAGGCGCTTCAAGGCTGTTGAGTGACCAGCGATATTCAATATCTAATCGATTTCGCTCACAGTTTTCTTCCAGATGTTTTTGTTGAGAATAAGCCTTTCTCAGCGTGATGATTAACTGGTGAACTTGCTCTCGCTGCTGGGTTTTCTGGCTGACTGCAAACATTGTCTGCCGCTCTAACAGTTGCAGCAACAACTCATAGTGAATGTGCGAAGGAAGGGGAATCGGCTCCATGTAACACTGACCTGGCTAAAGGAAAAAACGATCGACGAGAAAAATCAGCCTAGCGAGTCACCAATTGCACAAGCGCTTGACCCGGATCAGGCTGTTTAATTAAAGATTCTCCAACGAGAACTGCCTGGGCACCCGCCTCGACTACCAAATCCAGGTCGGCAGAGGTGTGCAACCCTGACTCGCTGACGACCAAAATTTCCTGTGCTGCAAGTTGATCGCCCCGTGCGGTTAGCAGTTGCCGAGTGGTGTCTAAATCAACCGAGAAGTCTTTGAGGTTGCGATTGTTGATGCCGATCATCGTGACTCCTGCGAGTGAAAGGACGCGATCGAGTTCTTCGAGCGTATGCACTTCAATTAGAGCCACCATTCCTAGAGTTTTGACGATTTTCAAGAAATACTGCAAGTCTTTGTTAGAGAGAATCGCCGCAATCAGCAGCACCGCATCGGCTCCGTGTAGCCGCGCCCAATACATCTGGTAAGGATAAACGATGAAATCTTTACACAGCAGAGGCAAATCGACGACTTCACGAATTTGTGCGAGATTCTCAAAACTGCCTTGAAAAAACTTCTGATCCGTTAAAACAGATAGACACGATGCCCCACCCACTTGATAGGATCGAGCGATCGCGACGGCATCAAAATCTTCTCGAATCACACCTTTGCTGGGCGATGCTTTTTTGACTTCGGCAATCACCGCCGGGTGAGTTTTCCCTTGGCGTAAGGCGGCTACAAAATCGCGCGTTGGGGCAACTGACTGCATTTTTTTCTGCAACTCTGCAAGCGGGAGTCGATCGCGCATCTTCGCGACTTCAGCTTCTTTTTGCCAAACGATTTCCTCTAAAATGTGGCGCGGCTCTGCATCAAAAACATTCGCCTGATAGCGGACATAAGGGATAGTAATTGCAGGATTAGGCGGACGACGACGAATCTCCATTTAGGTAGCCAGAAACCACAAACAAACAATCAGCATGATTTGAGTCGGTCTAAGTCAGAGCCGTTGCGACCATTGACCCACACAAAACCCTAATTAGTAGCGTAACGCAATTCCCGAATAGTTCTGAGTTTTGGGCAATTGGGATCACTGACGTTTCTCAACTCAAACTTCTCCTAGGAACGTGGATTTATTAAGGTGCAACTTCTTGGACTCAACTAGCGTGTTTATTAAGTTCGTTGATGGCTCCGTTTGAGTCGGCTTGTGTCCCCTAAATCCTCCACGAGTAGGGGACTTTGAGCCAAGATTCCCGGTTTCAAAGTCCCCCAGAATGGGGATTTAGGGGGCGAAAATCTCAGCCATAACGAATCAAGCGAGTTGATCACAAGATTGACAGGTTATTTGATCCACGATCCTTAGTGGATTGCGGCTCGTTTATAGGCTTCGTCTAAAATCTCAGACAAGGTGGGATGGGTGTGGACTAAGAACGCCAAAGATCGAACTGATTGGCGATTGGCGATCGCGTTTGCCGCTTCTTGAATCAAATCGGCGGCGTGGAGTCCAATAATGTGAGCGCCTAAAACCTCTCCAGTGTCCGATCGATAGATCAGTTTGGCAATTCCTTCGACTTCTCCTTCAGCCAGTGCTTTGGCGTTGCCCTTAAAATAAGTCCGCACCGCAGACACTTCAAATCCTTCGGCTTTGCCTAATTCTTGCGCTGCGGGTTCGGTCATGCCCACAAAACTAATTTCAGGATGCGTAAACGCCGCCGCCGGAATGCTGCGATAGTCTACTTCGCGATCGCGTCCGCAGATATTTTCAACCGCAATCACGCCCTGAGCCGCCGCCGCATGAGCTAACATCATTTTGCCTGTGGCATCGCCGATCGCCCATAAATGAGGAACGGGTTCTCCGGCTGAGAGGACTTCTAAGCGATCGTTCACGGGAATATAGCCTCGCCGATCTAGCTCGACGCTGACCGATTCTAACCCCATCTCTTTGGCGACCGGAATTCGACCTGTGGCGATTAAGCAAGCATCGACTTCGAGAACTTCGACGACTTCTTTGGTTTTTGCGTCTGCAAGTTCGATTACCACAGGCGAACCGGGGGTGACTTTCATTGCCAGCATTCCGACTTTGGTTTCGATGTCGCGAGGGGCGATCAGAATTCGCTGCGCCAGCTTTGCAATGTCGGGATCGAATCCCGGCATGAGCTGATCGAGCGCTTCGATCATCGTCACTTCGCAGCCTAGAGCGGTGTAGACATCGGCAAATTCGAGACCAATATAGCCACTGCCAACGATCGCGATCCAGGGTGGCAGACTCTCTAGCTTGATTGCGTCGTCGCTGGTGAACACGGTTTTACCGTCTAGCTGCACACCCGGAGGCACAAAGGGCACTGATCCCGGTGCGAGAATAATCTCTTTTGCGGTGATTACTTGCTCACCTGCGTCGGTGGTAATCGCCACTTTTTGAGAACCTGCGACACGACCCCAGCCGTGAATCACATCGACTCCGACCCGCTTCAGGCTGTTGATTAGCCCGTCTCGCTGTTTGGTGACAATGCCGCCTGCATGATTAGCGATCGCGCCTCGATCAAATGAGACATCGCCCACTTGAATTCCTAATGCTTTTAAGTGGTGAGCGTTGCGAAGTTCTCGCACTCGACCTGCCGCCGCTAGCAGCGCCTTAGACGGAATGCAGCCCCGATTAACGCAGGTGCCGCCCATTTCTGCCGCCTCGATAATGGCAGTTTTTAGCCCACAGTCAACCGCATGGAGGGCTGCACCATGCCCACCAACGCCCGCGCCAATAATTACTAAATCGTAATCAAATCCGTCAGTCACATCTGCCTCCTGGTGCTGATTGCTCTACTTATTTTCGTCTGACAAGGGCGGATCAGACAACCTTTCAGGCAAGAGTGCCTCAGAAAACCCCAAACTTTAAAGAAAACCAAACCCTATGAAGTTATTATCAACAACGAAGTCTCGATCGTAATGAAACCATTTAGTTTAGATTGGGCATTCTGATCTGGGTAGATACTTAGCGAAACCGTGATCGACTGAGCCTATAAGGATGTTGACTTTTTTAAAGCCTCAGCCGATTAGAATTTTGATCCTTGAATTTGGAGTCAAGCATGATGGATCTGCAACAGCAAGACGCACGACGTGCCGCAGCTAGAGCATTTATTGAGTCGCTCGATAAACTGCAAGAAACGCTCTGCTCTGATGCAGGTCAAGTCGTCACCCCTGAACCGGAAGCCGTTGAAGAGGTGGTTGATCATCCTTCTGAGACTCCGGTAGAAATTAATCTCGACACGTTAGAGCAAGCAGTGGCCGATATTGAGCGATTCATGCAGGCAAAAAAGCAGGATTAGAATTGAATCGCCATCAAAAACGGGCAACTTAATGGCAATGATCCTAGGGAGACTCAGCTCTCTAGCATTTGTAATTGATATAGGCTCGCATAAAGCCCGCCTTGACTGAGCAACTCTTCGTGACTGCCCGACTCAACGAGCTGCCCTCGCTTCAGCACCAAGATGCGATCGACGTTGCGAATCGTCGAAAGTCGGTGAGCAATAATAATGGCGCTACGATCTTCTAGCAACCGTTCTAGGGCTTCTTGGATCAGTGACTCAGTGCCGACATCCAGGTTTGCTGTGGCTTCGTCGAGCACTAAGATTTGGGGATCGCGAATGGCAGCACGGGCAAACGCCAAAAGTTGTTTTTGTCCACCAGAGAGATTGGTGCCGCGCTCACGCAGCATCGTGTTATAGCCTTGAGGCAACCGTTCGATCAGGCTTGCCACGTTGGTAGCTTCAGCCGCCGATCGAATTTGATCAAAGGTATAGGTTTCGCCCAGTGTAATATTGCTTTTGACATCTCCGGCAAACAAAAATCCGTCTTGTAGAATGATTGCCATTCGTCGCCGCAGTTCAGCTTGGGGCAATTGTCTGATGTCAACACCATCGAGTAAGATTCGTCCGTTGGTTGGCTCATAAAGCCGACTTAATAGGCGAATGATTGAGCTTTTTCCCGCTCCGGTGGGCCCCACTAGCGCAACTTTCTCACCGGGACGAATCGTGAAATCTAAATCTTTCAGAACATAATCGTCTTGTTTATAGGCAAACCAGACGTGTTCAAACCGAATCTCGCCGGGGGTCGTGGGTGTTATGGATGTTCCCTTGTGTGACTTTTCTGGGTCGCGAATCTCGATCGGTTCGTTCATGATGTCGCTGACCCGCTCGACTGCCGTAAACCCAGCTTGAATCGCGGTGAATTTTTCGGCAAACTGGCGCAGGGGATCAAACAAACGTTGGGCAAACAAAATGAAGGTAGACAACAGCCCAAAGTCAAGCTGACGGTTCATTACGAGCCAGCTACCCACGCCCAAAACGCCCGAAATCGCGACGAGAGAAATCCACTCTAGCGTGGCAGACACCGCAGAATCGTGAAAGATCGTACGATCGACTTCGTGAATATAGCGTTTGTTAACGGTGCGAAAGAGTCCGCCGTTAAATTGCTCTCGTCGAAATAGCTGAACAACGCTGATCCCCGTAATGTTTTCCTGCAACATCGAGTTGAGCGAAGACAATTCTTCTCTCGCCTTATAGTTTGCTTTACGATATTGCTGCTGAAAATAGATGATCAGCCCTGTCACTGGCAACAGCAACAGCACGAGCAGCGTTGCCAATTGCCACTGCCGAGCGAACATGAACCCGGTGATCACCAGAATCGAAAATAGGTCATTCACAACCCCGATCGCGCCCGTTGAAAACACTTCTCCTAGCGCTTCGACATCGCTAGTGAGCCGCGTGATTAACCGCCCAACTGGAGTGCGATCGAAAAATCGGACTCCCAGCGACGTGACGTGATCAAACAAATCGTTGCGAATGTCTGCGGTGATGCGCTGCCCAACTTTTTGCACGAGATAGCTTTGGGTGCCGTCTAAAATCAATCGCGTCAGAATCGTGATTAACAATAGCCCCGCCAAAAAATTGAGTCCCTCAGTCAGCGATCGGCTACTAAGAAAGTCAATTTCAATGCTAAAAAAGCTCCAACTCGTAGGCTCTCGCTTGAGCAACGAGACGGTCTGACCGATCAAAATCGGCTGCATAGCATTGGCGATCGCCGATGGCACCAAAAACACCATCGACAGCAGCAGCAGCCGCATGTTCTTTTTAGCGTAAGGAACCAGCCGCAAAAAAAGTCGCCAATCCGTTTCTTTAGGACGACGGTTGGGTTGATCAGCGAGAGAGTGGGTCATAGCAATTTTGTAAAAAGCTTGCGGCACGATCGCACGCAGAGCTTAGGGCAGACATTTGTTTAACGTGAGTTCGACAGGAGTGGTTCGTTTCACCTGTGAATTCGGAAGCCCCCTAAGTTCCCTAACTTGGGGGACTTAGAACCGAAAATTTTGGCTTGAAGTCCCCCAAATTGGGGGATTTAGGGGGCAGAAGCCGCTGACAACGAAGCGAAAAAACTCGCCGAACTGACGTTTGTTTAAGCTTAACGAATCTCACGTCGCGACGGGCTGACTCACCTGTTTGCGAATCTGCTCAACGCAGTTATATAGCCCATCGGTGTCAAGGCGATAGCTGAGAGGGTGGGCGATCAGCCGCGCCGTACTTTGAAACAAAACATCGATTTCAATCAAGCCATTTTCGCGCAGCGTGTTGCCCGTCGCGACCAGATCGACGATCGCCTCAGACATCCCCGTGATCGGGCCCAACTCTACCGAACCGTAGAGCGGAATAATCTCCACAGGCAAATCTAAACTCTGAAAATAGTCATGAGCACAACGGACAAACTTAGAAGCGACCCGTCCGTTGAGCGGCAGTTCGAGCGACGATCGATAAGGACTTGATGCCTTCACTGCCACAGACATTCGGCATTGCCCAAACCCCAAGTCAACTAATTGGGCAACATTGGCGCTTTTTTCTCGCAGCACATCATAGCCGACTACGCCCAACTGTGCTTGCCCATATTCGACATAGACTGAGACATCAGAATTTCTCACCAGCAGTGCTCTAGCGGTGTTAGTCGGATCGGTGATTTGCAGTTGACGATTGCCCACCTCTAAAAAAGCACTAAAGTCAAGCCCGATCGCTTGCAGCAGTCGAATGCTGTCTTTGAGCAAAGCACCTTTGGGTAATGCGACAGTAATCATAAGTAGAGTTTTGAGTTTTAACGTGCGAATACTTCTAGTCGATGACGAAATTGAAATGGCTGACCCTCTGAGCCGATCGTTAATGCGCGAAGGATATACCTTAGATGTGGCTTATGACGGTCGTCAGGGGTCACACCTCGTCGAACAAAATCACTATGACTTATTGATTTTAGATTGGATGTTGCCCCACCAGTCAGGCTTAGACATTTGCCAACAGTTACGATCGCGCGGCGACACCACCCCAGTTTTGTTTCTCACGGCTAAAGACACGATCGACGATCGGGTGCAAGGACTCGACGCTGGAGCCGACGATTATTTAATCAAACCCTTTGAGCTAAGAGAATTGTTGGCACGAGTTAGAGCATTACTGCGTCGTCCCGCGACGTTAGAATCTGCTCCTGATCTGCGGCTCCACGTCGGTGATTTAGAGCTAGATTCTCAAAATCAAATTGCTTATCGCAAAGGACGGGCGATCGAGCTTTCTGAAAAAGAAAGCCAACTGCTGGAGTGTTTCATGCGGCAGCCCAATCAACTGCTGACCCATGACCAAATCTATCAACACCTTTGGAGCGACGGTGAAAAGCCGACCAGTAATGCGCTTGCGGCTCAGATTCGCTTACTGCGTCGCAAAATTGAATCTGAAGGAGAAACGCCTCTAATCTCAACGGTCTATGGCAAAGGCTATCGATTTGGCGGCGGTGACCTTTAGCTCCAAGGTTATGCAACCTGACTTAAAATTTCTGTAGAAGCTGATTTGGAATAGTCGTTATGCAAGCTGCTTTCAAAGTGACCACAAAAGTGCTGCCAGGTAACAAGATTG
This sequence comes from Phormidesmis priestleyi ULC007, assembly GCF_003003695.1. Classification (NCBI taxonomy): domain Bacteria; kingdom Bacillati; phylum Cyanobacteriota; class Cyanophyceae; order Leptolyngbyales; family Leptolyngbyaceae; genus Phormidesmis; species Phormidesmis priestleyi. The sequence goes on along the minus strand of NZ_PVWG01000005.1, from coordinate 121,140 downwards.
AGATTCAATTGCCATCTGGCTCTGAAGGCGACGAGGTGGATGTGTTTGTTGTCCTGCCGCAAAAGGCTTCGGTTTCTCAGAGTAATGTTCTGGACATGATTGAGCAAGCTCGTAAACGCTATGCTTTCCGAACGGCTGAGGACATTGATCAGCAAATTCGATCGGAGCGGGAGGCATGGGACAGTTAACCATTCCAGCATCGGCGGTTGTGTATGCAGACACCTCCATCTTTATTTACACGATTGAGGTGAACCCAGACTATTATGGGTTGCTCCAGCCTTTGTGGGCAATGGTTCAGGCAAAGCAGGTCGAGATTGTCAGCAGCGAATTGACTCTTATGGAAGCATTAGTAGTGCCGCTACGTGATGCCAATACAGGTCTTGTTAGCACTTATGAGCAGTTCTTGCAGTCTTCTGATATTCAGCTAGTGCCGATCGACCAGGCTGTATTACGCGGTGCGGCTCGGCTACGGGCAACAACAAACTTGAAAACGCCTGATGCAGTTCATGCCGCAACTGCTTTAAGTGGGGGATGCACTATCTTTCTGACGAATGACAGTCAATTTCGCACAGTTCCAGGATTATCCCCGATCGTACTACGAGAGGTGCTAGCGGCTTAAGCGAAAGGTCGCTCAATTTGGTCAAGTCTCATTTACTGACGCTTTGCCGCAGGTTTCTGACCAACGTAATCACCGTCACCTCTGGCGGACAAAACAATCGCCCAGGAAAGTAAGTGCCCAAACCGCGATTGACGTAGAGGCGATTGTCACCAACCTGATACAAGCCCTGTGACCATTCCCAGTGTTTCATGACTCGATAGCAAGCCCGCAAAAAAGGCAGACGGTTTCGGGTGCGCGTCGGAAGGCTGCTATAGAGTTTGGCAGACAGCGCCGAAACATTCCCCAACCCTGGAATCACAATCTGACCGCCGTGAGTGTGCCCTGACAGTTGCAGATCGACTCGCCACTGTTTCAGCAGCTCGGCGCAATCGGGGTTGTGGGCAAGGACGATGCGCGGCACCGCTTGAGGGACTTGATCAAGAACTCTCGACGCTTTAAAGTCCGGCGACCAATATTCGGGTAGCCCAACGATCGCCAGCCCTTCCCCAAATGGATAGATCACCTGATCCCATAAAACAGACACATCAATGCGAGTGAGCGCTTCTGTAATCGTGGCTCTGCTAGAGCGGTGATGGAGATCATGGTTGCCCAAAATTGCACAGACCCCGGCGCGGCTGCGAAGATGTTTGAGTTGCAGAGCCAAGGGATAGATCGGGGCAGGATCGTCTGTGACAAAATCACCTGTGATCACCACTAAATCAGGCTCGGCTTGATTAGTCGCCTCGATTGCCTGTCTCAATAAAGTGTCAGACAATCGCCTGCCGTCGTAGTGCAAATCTGAAAGCTGGATGATCGTCGTGCCGTCTAGGGCGGGGGGCAACCCCACGATCGGAATGGTCAATCGGTCAACTTTTAGCGAACCTGTGAGAAGTCTGTGCATCGTCTGGGGTCTGACAGCGACTACAGCTTAACAAAGGGTAAAGAAAGAAAGGATGAAGAAGGGATGAAACAACGCTCGTGATCGACCCTCTTTTGTGATTTAAACTCCCTGCACTCTTGAGCGATAGTCTGCACTGTTTTGCCCATCGGTGCCACTGGTCGGATTTTGCTGGGCGAGTTGACGTAATCGCACCACCCGATCGCTGGCCGCTGGGTGATTGCTCAAAAAGGTCGGCGCTGATCTGCTAGTCACCAGTTTTTGCATGAAGGCAGCCATTTGCGATTGAGCATATCCCGATCGCCCCAAGGTCGCCAGCCCTCGCTGATCGGCTTCATATTCGTCTTTGCGACTGTTGGGGAGATTTAAAGCGAGTTGAACGCCAATATTGACTGCCGTGCTGCGATCGAGGCCCGCAACTCCCAATAAACCTTGAGCAATTGACTTTTCTCGCATTTGCTTGATGGCGTGACGGGCAGCGATGTGACCAATTTCGTGACCCATGACGCTGGCAAGCTGTGCCTCGTTATCGGCGGCTTTTAATAAACCACGGTGGACGTAAACAAAACCGCCCATTGTCGCAAAGGCATTGATGCTGTCAGCATCGACAACCTGAAACGTGTAGCGAATATTAGGGCGATCGCTCTTAGCCGCAAGCCGCTGCCCTACCTGATTTACATAGTTCGTAATTCTAGAATCGCGAACTAGTCTGACCTGACTTCCGGTAATTTCTTCGTTGATTTGCTGACCCAGCGCGATTTCTTGGCGATCGTTGAGGCTAGACAACTGCACGACTTGAATGCCTCTTAAAAGCAAGTCTGCCCAAGAAAACGCTTGAGAAGCGAGCGGTTGACCTACCCAAATGCTGAGGGCAACCACCAGAGAAATGAGGGGATAAAACCAGCGCCGATACGATCGTTGAAAACGTTGATGAATCATAAAAGTGCGAGTTCAGATAAAGAAGGGATTCGCTGCGCTCAGACCAGCCCAAGAGCAAACCATTTAAACAGGAGACGGGTGTGATTGAAAATTGGTTGCAGTCTGCCCTAAAGTTCTCTATCAGCCAGAACGATCGTCGAGAAGAACCCGTAGTTCGCTGTCTTCTGCTGCTATTGATCATGCTAATCTAGGGAGCTAAAAGTCAGCCGATCATCTGAAGCAAACTCTAGAATTTTGGCAGTCAGTAGCGTGCTATAACTCATTACCGTATGGGCGAAATTTAGCACGTTTTTGCAATCAGTTTTCTTCTCTGACATCGCAACGGGGATTAGTATTTATGGCTCTTCTAGATTCTCAAGGTCGATTATTTGGCAAAGTCAGCATTCTTGATGTCGGGGCAGGACTCGTCATTTTGATGGTGATTTTTGGGATTTTCTTCTTCCCAGGAACGTCTGGCTCGATCGCTCAAACCTCTTCTCCGAAGCCGATCGAAGTTGATGTGGTCGTTCGCGGACTGAGTGCCACCGACCCTAAAAGTTTGATTAAAGAGGGTGACAAAACCAACATCATCGTTCGCAAACAGCCATCGGGAGAAGCCACCCTTAAGGTGGTGAAGTTTTTGCCTCGAAATACGATCGTGCCTCAGCCTGATGGCTCTGTGAAAGCGCTGCCAGACCCCAGACCTGAAGTGTCATTTGCTAACGATATGGTTTTGACACTGGTGAGCAAGGCGCAGATGACTAAAGATGGCCCTGTTTTGGGGGGTGAAAAAGTCAAAGTCGGCACTACGATCGAGCTAGATGGCCCAGCCTATAATTTTTCGACTAGCGTGATTTCTGTCCGGGTCGAGAAGTAGGTCACAAAAAATAGGGGCAGATCTTGAATCTACCCCTAAATCCTGAAATTTAATGCTGCTTGACTTGGATGAGACGAATTCACGTACAGAATCTTTTACGGACTTGACAGCATCACTTGTCTTGGGCTTTTTCAAGTGACTTCTTTAAGGTGTCTTCAATCGAACCCGCGCCCTGAGAATTGGAAGGACGCTTCATGTTTTCAGCGCCAGCCGTTCCTTGAATGTCATTAAGTGCGCCACCTTGCGCCCGCTCGGTTATGGCCTCAAGACCTTGAGGACCGCCCTGGTCGATCGCGTCTTTAGCTGTGCGCTCATACGTCTTAGCGGTTTCACTGGCTTCGTTCTTCATCGGCTGATCTTTGGTTGGCAAACCAGAAGCTAGTGCGGGCATGGCTAGTGAGAACATGAGAACCGCACATAGACAAGCCGTGAGAACAGAGCGAACCGTTGATAACAGAGACTTCATACAAACTTCCTCCAAATAGAAGCTAAATTTTTTGAGATTGGCAATAAATTCAATTTTAGTCTGTGTCTATCTACCCACAATTTCCAGCGTGTTCGCGTCTGTATCTGGAGTGACGTTTTGCTGGTTTTAGGCAATTATTTTGTCTATCGGAGGATAGATGTAAGCGTTTTTATTGTCCTTTAGACATAAATTCTACTCGCGGTAAAAGGGGATCTTCTACGACTCCAAAGCCCTTAAAGCCCCAGCGATCGAGCACCCTAGTCAACTGCGTTCCGGGCATCGTTTCGACTGAGAAGCGATCGCTGACACCAACTGCATGTTTGTTTAAATAGCTCAATGCGTCAAAGTGTTCACGAAACAAAAGAACATAGCCCGTTTGCGGCGAACGAGCTTCGTCACGATCGTTACGATCAGGGTAAGCGGCAAGATAACTGCCATCGGCTCTAGAGCGAATTAGATAATAAGTTTCAGACAGCATAAAGATTAAAATTGCGAACCACAAAACCCGAATTCAGGTAGGGGCATGGCATTGCCGTGCCCCTTAACAATGCCGTGCCTAGTTAATATCCGCCAGGTCAATTCTAGGATCAACCGCTTTTAACAACAGATCAGCAATCAGGTTGCCTAGAATCAGCATCACTGCGCCCATCATTAGACTTGCCATGACTAGATATAAATCTTGAACCTGAACGGCTTGCAGAATTAATCGTCCTAGCCCTGGCCAGTTGAAGAAAAACTCAGTGATAAAGGCTCCGCTTAACAAACTGGCAAACTCAAATCCGAGTAGGGTAACGATCGGGTTAATTGCATTTCTGAGAGCGTGGACGTAGATGACTCGATTTTCAGGCAGCCCTTTGGCTCGTGCGGTTTGAATATAGTCTTGCCGCAAAACGTCGAGCAATTGCCCGCGCATAATTCGCTGCAATCCAGCAAAGCTAGCGACGCTGAGGGCGATCGTCGGCAAAATCAAGTGCCAACCAACATCGACAATTTTGCCCAAAAACGATAAGTCAGCGTGATCAATACTGGTTATATCTCCGACTGGGAAGAGGGGGGACGTGTTTTGGGCAAAGATCAGCAGCAGCAGCGCCGTAATTAGACTAGAAAAGCCCTGTCCCGTGTAGCTCACGACTTGCAGGACACGATCGACCCAGCGCTGTTGATAAATAGCGGCGGTAATGCCCATCGGAATCGCGATCGCCCAAGTCACCACTAGCGATGAAATTGCGAGCAGCAGCGTTGCCGGAACTCGCTCGATCAAAAGCGACACCACCGATCGATTGTAGGCAAAACTCGTGCCAAAATCGCCTTGAGTGACAATGCGCCACAGCCACAGAAAGTACTGTTCTATCCAAGATTTATCTAACCCAAACTGTTGTCTGAGTTGCTCAATACGTTCGGGGGAAATCTTGGGATTTTCTTTCAGCGTATCGAGATAGTCACCCGGAGACAGTTGAATGATAAAGAAACTCAGAGCCGAAGCTAACAGCAATGTCAGCAACGCTTGCAGCAGACGCTTTACCACAAATATCGAGGTGTCGCTGGTGATTGCGTCGGTGAATCGCTCCCAGCCCGATTGGAGTCTTCCAAGGACAGATACAGTCATTTTGGGGTCAGGGTTCAGGGGTTAAAAAATCAGTGACAGTTAGCATTATCCTAATACTCAACTAGCGTAATGATCGGAACCTTGGGAAGCTGCTGTCTCCCGTTGAGGTCTTTTAGCTCGATCACAAAAGCACAGCCGACCAACTCACACCCGGTTTGTTGAATCAGTCGCGCAGTGGCCCCGGCTGTGCCGCCTGTAGCGATTAGGTCGTCCACAATCAAAATTCGTGAACCAGAATGCAGCGCGTCTTGATGAATCTCTAGGCGATCGGTGCCATATTCCAGTTGGTATTCGATCGAGTGAACGGCACTAGGAAGTTTGCCAGGTTTGCGAACGGGAACGAACCCGACCCGCATTTTGTAAGCCAATGGCGCACCAAAAATAAAGCCACGAGACTCCATGCCAACAATCAAATCAGGAGCCAGATCGCCGCACTTTTCAGCCAAGGTATTGATCGTATAGTTCAGCCCTTCTGGGTTGCTCAACAGGGTCGTAATGTCTTTAAACGAGATGCCGGGTTTAGGGAAATCTGGAATTTCGCGAATCAGCGCTTTGAGATCCATAAAAAGTTTGAGAGCGATAGGATATGAGTTGGGTTATCTCACAACTTGTAGTCACTTGTCATCTCGCTCGCGCCACCCAATCAAAAGAAATGATTTCAATCACGATCGAATGAAGAGATTTTTGACGTGAGGATCGCGTTTTGTTGAGCAAACCCCAATTCCTGAAACCTGATATTCTAAAATTAGTCAATAACCTATAAAGCCAACAAACTACAACAATATTAACTGGAGTTTGATGACCCTTGAGGAAAAAATTAATCAGCAGCGAGTCAAACATATTGTCAGCAGCTATCAGCTAGAAGGCAAAGAGACGGAAGCGTTTGCTGACTATTTAGAAGAACTGCTGCAAACCTATGCGATGCCGTTACTTGAGTTAGCACTTGCCGAAACTCTGATAGTTAACTGGATGAATGTGCCGATGCAAAAAGGCATTTTATTTTTGCAGCAAACGCACGATCGCTTAAAAAATTGGGAAACTCACTCAATATCTAGCAGCTTAACGCCCCAAGAATTTCAGCAAATTACCGGGCTAGACCCCAGTCCAATTTTTGGCACCTCTGAGTTTCCGCCACCCTCGATCGCGCGTTCTTGCTGATTCATTCATCCTTCCACAGTCTCGCCTTGGCGACTGTTGCCACACCCCGCACTCGAATTCCGTGTTGATGCAAAATCTGTGTGGTGGCTTGAATGGTTGCGCCAGTCGTATAAATGTCATCCACCAAGAGAACGGGATACTTAGGTTTCTCTTTTTGAAAGGCTTTCCCAATCTTAAACGCCTGAAGTAGGTTTTGTTTTCGTTGAGCGGCTGAGAGATTGAACTGCGCCTCAGTTGAACGGAGTCGCTCTAAACCATCGACTCGCATCGAATGACCTGTAAATTGACAAAAGCTTTGGGCAATCAGTTCTGCCTGGTTATAGCCTCGCTGCCTCTGCTTCTCACCGTGCATCGGAATCGGCACCACAATCACGGGCACCCGATCGAGATTAGCCTCTAACCAAGCTTGCGCTAGCCACTGCCCTAAAGGACGCGCAATCTGAGGCTGATGCTCATATTTAAGCTGCCTGATCGCTTGCCTCACATTTCCGGCATACCATCCCCAAGCAAAGACAGCGGGTTGTTCTTGCCAAAACTGGGCGGGATTGGGGAGTTGACTTTGCTGAAGCTGCCGCGTGCAGTTAGGGCAAAATTCTGTCGGAGTAGAGCGCTGGCAGAGCGGACAAGCCGACTGGAGAAACAGACTGAGCAACGATCGCACAGAAGATATCATCAAGGAGACTCAAATGTGAAGACCTGGTTAACGTACCCAAACTCAAGCCGAATATTGATTAAATGTTGAGCAATCAAAGAGTGAGGGAATCGTGTTTTAAGATCAATCGAACCTAAATTTCAATCACTCTGACGTGTGGACAATTTTTACTGGCTCGATCGGATCTCATCAAATCAGCATCTGCAAGTCGGCGATCGTGCCTTTCACCTGAGCCGTTTGAGGCAGAAGGGATATCCCGTTATTTCTGGGTTTGTGCTTTCTGCTCGCTGGTTTCGAGAGTTTTTAGAAACGATCGAGTGGTCAGATCCGCTCTTTTTTGACCTCGCGCACTCGTCTTTGCGGCTCAATGTCGAAGACGCGAGACAACTGCAAGCGATCTCGCAGCAAATTAGACAGACGATCTTGCTGACCCCTTTGCCGATCGAGTGGACGATTGAGCTAGAAGCCACTGTACAAGCCTTACATTCTGTGACTGATGAACCCACCCAAGCCGTGATTTTGCGCCCCTCGCTAGCGCTTGCCTCCTCAAAACCGAGAGAGTTAACCACATCCTTGCATTCAGAAGCGGCTGATCTGCTAGAGGCTCAAGTTTGCTGGTCGGATCAGATTTCTTTGGAAAGTGGCTTAAAACAGCTTTGGGCAGAAATGTTTCGGGCGAGAAATCTGATTTATTGGCAGCGATCGAACATTGCACTTCACCAGATTCACCTGGCTGTGTTGGTGCAGCCGATCGGAGTCGCGATCGCCTCTGGCTATCTGCAAAACACTCAAATTGATTGGGAGATTCTCGCCACTTGGGGGCTAGAACCCGCGATCGCCAATGGAGAAGTCTTACCCGACCTTTATCGACTGAATCTCGACAATGGCACGGTGTCTTCTCAAATGGGCAGCAAGACGATCGCTTATCACATTGGCTCCTCATCAAACGAGAAAGCAGATTCTCAAACAGGTGAAGGAGTGCGCCCTCTGCAACTCGATTCGCTGAGTGAACTTCAAGATCAGCAGTTTGTTTTAGAGGCTGACCAGTTGCAGCAGTTTGTGCAGCTTGCTCGACGATTAACCGCAGATTTTGGGTCACGGCTCTTACTGGAATGGGCGCTATATCGCACCGATCAAAATCCCCCACGGCTTTACCTGACTCAAATTAAAGCTCAAAGTGATGATGGTTTGATGGCTCAATCGATCGAGTCCGCTTTGATTAACCTGGATGATTCTCTAAATCAGGGATTTGGCACCCCGATCGTATCTGGGTTAGCCGCCGCATCAGGACGAACGATCGCTCAAGCCAGCGTGATCACCAATCTTCAACATCTGCCGATCGACCTCAAACCGGGGACGATTTTGGTCACGTCTGTGATCATGCCTGACTGGTTGCCTTTGCTCAAACAAGCGGCGGGTGTAATTGCCGAACAAGGCGGAATGACCAGTCACGGCGCAATTATCGCGCGCGAGTTAGGAATCCCTGCGGTTGTGGGGGCGATGCAGGCAACCCAACGGATCAAAACGGGAGACTCGCTGCTCATTGATGGAAGTGATGGAAAAGTCTATAAAGCGACTGCGGCGCTAAAACGTGAGTTTGCAAACCAGCAGACAGCAGAAACGCTACTCAATCAAACGGCTGCAATGGAGATCAAAACTCCGATCGCCACTCAACTAATGGTGAATCTCAGCCAGTCCGATCGGCTCGATCACGCGGCAAGTCTGGCAGTCGATGGCGTGGGCTTACTGCGCTCTGAGCTAATGGTGATGGAAATCTTAGATCAACAGCATCCCCAGTTATGGCTGCAAACCGGACGGCGAGACAAACTCATTGATCGGCTGTCTACCCAAATCAGCAAATTTGCTCGTGCGTTTGCGCCTCGCCCTGTTTTTTATCGATCTTTGGATCTGCGATCGCATGAGTTTCGCGGCTTAGAGGGCGGTGATGTGCCGTTTGAGACGAATCCGATGTTGGGAGTGCGCGGCACCTTTAGCTATGTGCTCAATCCCGCTCTGTTTGAGGCGGAGCTTGCCGCTTTGAGCCAAGTTTATCAAACGGGCTATTCCAATGTGCGCTTGGTGTTGCCCTTTGTGCGAACCGTCGAGGAGTTTATCTTTTGTCGGCAGCGAGTTGAGCAAGCCGGGCTGACCCACCATCCCGATTTTCAACTTTGGATTATGGCAGAAGTGCCGTCTGTGCTGTTCTTATTGCCTGAATATGTGCAGGCGGGTGTGCAGGGCATTGCGATCGGCACTAGTGATTTGACGCAGCTATTGTTAGGAGTCGATCGCGATCAGGGTTTGATGGCGCTGACGTTTGACGAACATCATCCGGCGGTGCTGAGAGCGATCGCCCAACTGATCGAGACGGCTCACAAACTTGGCATTCCCTGCTCGATTTGTGGTTTGGCACCCGTTCAATATCCCAGCTTGATTGATTCTTTAGTGCAGTGGGGCGTTACTGCCATTTCTGTCAATTTAGATGCGGTCGAATCGACCTATTACGCGCTCAACCAAGCCGAGCAAAAGCGTCTGGGCAGACTTCAGCGATAGATGTCAAAAGCGCAAAGAGTCTGCTGATCTTAGACTTTTGGCACGGGGTTTCCAGTAAGCTGCGATCGCGAGATTAATCTGCTTAAGCGGCCCATATAAGGCGCTCACGAGTAGAAATGTGATGGCGATCGTCAGCAGAGGGCGCTTTGCCAGCACATCATCCAAAATTGTTACGGCTAGCGCATCCAGGCGAGTCACGATATCCCAACTGTTGAAGCGCAGAAAACGACCCAGATAAATGCCAACGGCACTCAGGGCATGAATCGCTAACTCAGTTCTGAGAATATATCGCCCTAATCCTCGCTGTTTTAGGTAATAGCCCAGGTTGATCAGCGACACGACGTATGCCTCAAAACCAGCGAAGATGAACGCCCCATAAAGCGGAATCAGCACGAGTGTGATTAGCCAAATTGAGTCAGCATATCGCACCTCATCAATGAAGTGAATCACATCGGTCAAGATATAAGGAGCGTTTGGCAAGAAGGCAACAAAGGTCAAAACGCCCAACCACCAGAGCCACGATCGATGACGGTGAGCAAGCGGCATGGGAGGCACCGTGACGGTCGATGACCCCAGTTGAGTGCGACGAAACAGCAACACACTGAGAATGAGGGGCACGATCGCCAAAAACAAGTTCCAACTCATCCAGCGAGCGTTGCTGTGCAGAATATTAAGAGCATTTAGAAGCACGTATTTAACCGTCCAAAATTCCATAGGTCAAGAGCCACAATAATCAGGTCAGTGACGTTTGCCCCATTCATAGGGTTGAGCGTCTGACCCGTAGTCTAAAGACCGAACTTGTCATTAGTATGACAACTAGGTAACTATCTGTTGGACAAAAAAATAGGATAAGCAGCTTTCACTCCTTATCCCACTAGATCTCAACTACGTTCTACATATTTAGTCGATTGTCACGGCGATATTGAGTATAGGCAGCGACAAACAGCCCCGCCAGGGTAATGGGAACCAAACCCAACACAATGCCTAGCAGAATTGGCTCAATCATGGGTGCTCTCCTAAATTTTTAAGGGTTTGATACATTCGATCGGGGTATCCTTAATCTTTATCTTAAGCCCATCAGTCTCCAAAATCTCAACTCCATCAAGCTCTGGAGGTGAAGTCAACACCTATCTTGAGGGCTATATTTCTATCAAAACGTGACGAAAGTTGTTAAAATCTGTTTAGTTAATGATAGATAACTCGCCCAACTATTTCGTTTAGTTAAGACTTTTGAACGAGCAAACCGTTAAACCTGAAAGCCCTGGGCAGAGAATCGTGTTGATCGCGCTGGTGACGATGCTAGCGATCGTGCTGGCGATTTTTGGGTTTAGGCACCTACACAAGCCTGATCCCTATGTCCGAGAGGTGTTGTCTCGACCGGGTGACGCGATTCAAGGGCACGCCATTTTTCAGATGAATTGCGCGGGCTGTCATGGCTTGACGGCAGACGGAAAAGTTGGCCCTAGTTTGAAGGGTGTCTCGGCTCGCAAGTCTCCCGTTGGGCTAATTGATCAAGTAACTAGTGGCAAAACTCCTCCGATGCCGCAGTTTCAACCCAATCCGCAAGAGATGGCAGATGTGTTGAGCTACCTAAAAAGTCTTTAGATTGGTTTTTTGACATGACTCATAGCGTTGCGTGAACAGTAGATCGATCGGAAGTCCTTTGTGCTTGAGTCGTTTCTAGGTTTGCCCTACGATTTTCAGCAAATAGCCAGAACCTGTCGTCACAACCAAGTTATTATCACTGATTGCAATTCCAGACGGAACGCCAAACCGAGCCTTTACCAAGTCTACGATCGCTACCCCATTTCCGCTGCGATCGACTTTTACAATTAATCCTAAATTGGTCGTCAGAAACAGGTGATCATTCCACACCGCCACCCCAAACGGAATCCCAAACCCGGCTTTCTGCACATCAAAGATGACGGATTTTGCTCCTTTAGGGTTGACCCGCAGCAGTTGCCCTTTAGATTGCGCCACGATGAAATCTCCGCCCATCGCCACCACCCCAAACGGATTGCCGCCTGTCAATTCTGCAATTTGGGTGTTGCGCCTGCCGCGTTAATCCGCAACAGTAAACCAGTTGCCTCAACCACATCGGTAGAGAGAGTGACAATATAATCGTCATCACTCACCGCCACCCCAAATGGGGCACCTGCATCACCGCTTAACTCAGAAAGATCGGCGATCGTAGTCACCGTCCCATTAAGCTTGACTCGCAATAGATAGTGATTGGGAAAATAGTCAGAGGTGGTCACTATCAAGTCACTATCGTGGGTCGCGATTCCAAACGGGATTCCTAAGTTCAATTTTTGCAAATCGACCAGAGGCACGATCGTTCCTTGGGGACTGATTTGCAGCACCTCTCCATCGAGCGTTGGCACCATAAACCCAGATGAACTGACCGCAACGCCTTGCAGGGTGTAGAGATTTAAGCCTTGAGCGATCGTTGAAATAGTCGGATTTTTCTGAAGAGGGGATGACACTTGATTTTGGTTCTCTCACCTAATTTTTTTAGAGATTACGGTTTCTGGGGAACTTTTACTCAAGGAAATCAGTCTTTTGCAAAACTGCACAACTCACAGTCTTCGAGAAACTTGTTCCCTATCTGAATCCCTGCAAGTCGCTTTAATTAATGTAGAATATCCGAGTTTCTTCACAAATTTAATCTGCTCGGTTACACAATCACCTTTATCTAGACCAGCAACGCTCCAAATTGTGATTTTTCCTGAGAGTTGCGGAACCTTAAGTAGAGACCACAAAGATCGCAACTTCTCGGATAAAGGTTTATAAAGCTTGAAGCCCAATGACTGCCACAATAAGACTCGGATCGTCCATTGACTCGTTTAGGGCAGCCAGCGCTCACCCCCGCAACTCTTTCTCACCTGGTCTAAAGTTAATCCAACCCTTACACACGTTTTTAGTCGGATGAAAGCAACCAACTCAGCCCCCTTCATTCTCAAATTAGTCGGATTAATCTTAATCCTGTCGTCTCTGATCGATTTTATTACGCTGCTGATCCCGATCAAGTCGCAAGACAACGCCTGGGTCGCAAGCACCTTTACGCAAATGGTCGATCGCGGCATCATCCCGATGATCGGGCTTGCCTTGCTGTTTTTGAGCTACTTTCTCGAATCAGGCACGATCGCGTCTGAGCGCAAGCCGTTTTTAAGCCTCAGATTTTGGGCACTGATTTTATCGAGTGTGCTGGGCTTGGCGTTTTTGTTCATCGCGCCCCTTCATATGAACAACACTCGCATTCTCGCCGAGCAGTCTAATAAGCAGATTGATGACAGAGCCGCTAACCTGACGGCTGACCTCAACTCTAAAGTTCAGCAGCGTCAAGACCAGTTGACGGCGGCCCTCAAAGACGAAAAACAGCGTCAACTTTTAGATCAACAACTGACGCAAATTGGTCAAGCGATCGCGAGTGGGCAGCTCAAAGGCGACCAGCTTGCTCAAGCCCAACAAGCGCAAAAAGAATTGCAGCAGCTCAAGACCGACCCGTCTGCGATCGAGTCTAAAGCCAAAGATTTCCGAAATCAGGGGCTAATTAAAATTGCGGATGAGCAAAAGCAACTCAAAGCCCAAGCCGAAACTGATTTCCGTAAGACCAGCGTTCGCGTCGGTTTGAGCAGTCTGCTGTTAGCGCTAGGCTATAGCATCATTGGCTGGACAGGTCTGCGAGAAATGGGAGTCTTTAGAGGCTCTCGGCTCAAAGCCCCGATCCGCTAGAAGTCATTCCTGTCTAAATTGGGCGGTTGACCGTTGACATTTTTTGTCGATCGTCAACCGCTTGCTGTAAGTCACCGTTTTAACCCCGCTCAAATACCCCGGCATGTTCTCAATCTATATCCTCACGCACAACGAAGAAATTGATATCGCGGCTTGCATTGAGTCGGCTTTGCTGTCAGATGATGTGATTGTGGTCGATTCTTTCAGTGACGATCGCACGATCGAGATTGCGAATCGTTACCCGGTTCGGGTGGTGCAACACGCTTTTGAAAGTCATGGCAAACAGCGCACTTGGATGCTGCGATCGATTCCAGCAAAGCACGAATGGGTCTATATCTTAGAAGCCGATGAGCGAATGACACCTGCACTTTTTGAGGAGTGTTTGACCACTATTCTGCAACCAACTCATGTGGGATATTACGCCGCCGAGCGAGTCATGTTTATGGGGCACTGGATTCGCTACAGCACTCAATATCCTCGCTATCAGCTTCGGCTCTTTGACAAACACAAAGTCTGGTTCAGCGATTATGGGCACACCGAGCGCGAAGTTGTCGAAGGCTCTACCGGATTTTTAACCGAAACCTATCCTCACTACACTTGCAGCAAGGGCATGAGCCGCTGGATCGATAAACACAATCACTATTCGACTAACGAAGCGATCGAAACCGTCCATCAGCTCGATAAAGGCAAGATTCAATGGCGTGAAGTGTGGTTTGGCCAATCAGAAGTCGATCGCCGCCGTGCGCTCAAAGATCTTTCCCTACGGATGCCGTTTCGCCCGATCGTCCGCTTTCTCTATATGTATTTTCTGCTAGGCGGCTTTCTCGATGGTCGTGCAGGCTTTTCCTGGTGTACCTTACAAGCATTTTATGAATATCTAATTTTGCTAAAAGTCTGGGAGATTAGACACATGCCTGGGTCTAGTTCTCGTGATCACTCTGTTTGATAATCTCAGTAATGTTAAATAAGATACCAATCCTGTTCGGATATTCCCGATCGGGGATCAATGGTTAAATAGGAAAAACCTGGCTTAAAAAATCTCTGTAGACTTTGAAACATTTCTTTACAAGTCTTGTAGATTAGGATAGAGACATTCAGTAAATCAATTGAGAGGTGGGGATCGTAACCCCTGAGACAGGCAAAATCAACGAAGCACTTCGCATTCTTTGACGGTCAGAATTTTGCTTACCGCCTTTTCATCGATTGAAGTCAAGATCCTAATTTTCGTGATAATTGCAGCCAGTTGAAAGAGAGGGCTACCTGTGATCCAACGTCTTAAACAAGACTTAAAAAATGACCTAATTGCAGGTTTGTTAGTGGTGATTCCATTAGCTACCACGATTTGGCTGACGATTACGATCGCAAGCTGGGTGATCAATTTTCTGACTCGCATCCCCAAGCAGATCAACCCGTTTAACGATCTCAATCCGTTTTTGGTGAATTTAATCGATCTGACCGTTGGCTTGACGGTGCCTCTGCTGTGCATCCTGCTGATCGGACTCATGGCACGCAATATTGCCGGACGCTGGCTCCTAGATTTTGGCGAACGGATTTTGCAAGCGATTCCGCTAGCAGGAGCTATCTATAAAACGCTCAAACAACTGTTAGAAACTCTCTTCAAAGATTCTAACGGTCGATTTCGGCGCGTTGTGTTAGTCGAATATCCGCGCACTGGTGTCTGGTCGATCGGGTTTGTCACAGGCGCGATCGGTGCTGAGGTGCAGTCTCATTTCCCTCACGAGATGGTGAGTGTGTTCATTCCGACAACCCCAAACCCGACCACAGGCTGGTATGCGGTTGTGCCAGAGTCGGGGGTGATCACGCTGTCACTGCCGATCGAGGATGCGTTCAAAATTATTATTTCGGGTGGCATTGTTAGCCCTGAGTCGCTCATGTTAGCTCCTTTGGCGGCACCTCCTACTAGCAGCAGCAAGCGAGTTTTAGAGTCTTTGGTTGAGCCATCGCCTCGGCAAGCCCTGGCAGAAGAATAGCGATTTGAATCGGTCTAAAATTCTTCTACGATCGTCGATCCAAACTTGCTAAGATAACCAGACCGAACCTAGTCAACTAAATCCGCCATGCAAGCCCGTCGAATTGCCCGTGAACTGGCTCTTTTGAGCATCAGCCAGCTACCTGCCAAGCAGGAGCGATTGACCACCCAAAAACTTCAAGATATTGTTGTGGCGGCGATTCGCACTCTGGCAACTGATGCCCACGACACTCTAGAAACCGCAGTCGGCGAACTGCAACGCGGCAATAGCCGACTCCTCAGCAGCGAAACCCGCGCTAGCGATGTAGATGCGGCTAGAGAGATGGTGAGGGAAGCGATCGACCTGACCGAAACCGCCATCAATCGAGTCGGCAGAACCTTTGAAATTCCTGAACTTCTTCAGTTGGCTAACCAGCCAGAGGTGCGTGCTTATTCTTTAGAGATTCTGACTCGGTTTTATGAAGAGCGGCAGGAAGTCGATCAAGTTTTAACCAACGCCCTGGTTGGCTGGCAGTTAGACCGACTAGCACGGGTCGATCGAGACATCCTCCGCATTGCTGTCACCGAAATGATGTACTTAGGTCTGCGACTCGAATACGCAATTAATGAAGCTGTAGAACTCGCTAAACGCTATAGCGACGAAGAAGGCTACAAATTCATCAACGGGGTTTTGCGACGAGTCACTGAGCAAATAAAAGCCAGTGCAAAAGCTCGTAATTCGTAGAGAGCAACTTCAATTACATTAAATAGAGTGAGAGAAGATTCAGGTAACTGCAATGACGTTCAATTGGTTCAATCGTAAATTCGATCAAAAGGCTGAGGAATCAAAAGCAGACGAGCCTGCTCAACCCGAACCTGAACCAACGCCTGCGGCAACATCAAATCCGTCAGATGTAGATGAAAGCTATCTGAGTTTTGCCAAAGCCGCTTATGAAAACATCAAAAAGAAGCGTCAGCAGCAGGAAGAACTAGTTCAACCCGTTGAAGCGATCGCACCTCAAGAGATCTTGGCAGATACGGTAGAAGCACCCGAAGACGCGGTTCCTGTATCGCCTGAAGGGTTCTCTGTTGAAGCGGTTAACCAATTTTTAGGCACTCTAGAAGACGTTAAAAATGATTTAACAGCGGCGATCGCATCTCCTGAATCTCTTGAACCTGCTCCCGAAGTTGCGGCAATTCCGGCTGAGGCTCCACCCGAACCAGCGGCTCCTCTACCATTTTGGGCACAGTCTGAAGCCGATCGAGAAGCTCGTCTAGAAAGACTTCGGGCAACCGCGATCGAGGAAGAACAACCCCTCGCCGCCGTTCAGCCGCCCAGCGCGATCGAAGAAGCTCCCGCGTTTGCCCTCGATGAAGGATTTCTCTGGTCTACCGAAGTTTTGGCGGCTCAGGGTCGTCGCGCTGAAGACATCACCCTCGAAGAGATCACCTGGCTAAAACGGTTAAGACAGGGGCTAGACAAAACCCGCCGAGGGTTGATTAATCAACTCAAGGCGATCGTGGGTCAAGGCCCGCTCAATCAAGATGCGGTGACTGAAATCGAGGCTCTGCTGCTGCAAGCCGATGCAGGTGTAGAAGCCACCGACAAAATTATCGCCGCGCTGCAAACCAAACTGCGCGAAGAAGTGCTGCCGCCAGAGGAAGCGATCGCCTACCTCAAAAAACTGCTGCGCGACCTGCTCGATCGTCCGCTTCAGTCTCACAACCCGGTATTTGTGCCTGAGAAAGACACGCTCAACATTTGGCTGATCACTGGAGTGAATGGGGCAGGCAAGACGACGACGATCGGCAAACTCGCTCATATTGCTCAAAAGTCTGGCTATCGGTGCTTAATTGCTGCCGCCGACACGTTTCGTGCTGCTGCCGTTGAGCAGGTGAAAGTTTGGGGTCAGCGTAGCGGGGTGGATGTGATCGCCAACCCCGGACAAAATACCGATCCAGCCGCCGTTGTTTTTGATGGCATTGCCGCCGCCCAATCACGAGGCACTGAATTGCTGCTAGTCGATACCGCAGGACGACTTCAAAACAAAAAAAACCTGATGGATGAGCTGACCAAGATTCGTCGCATCATTGACAAAAAAGCAGGCAATGCCAGAGTTGAGTCTCTGCTGGTTTTAGACGCGACACTGGGGCAAAACGGTCTGAGACAGGCGCGAGTTTTTTCAGAAGCGGCTCAACTCAGTGGCGTGGTGCTGACAAAGCTTGATGGCACCGCTAAAGGAGGCGTGGCTCTGGCAGTGGTTGAAGAATTAGGGCTACCCATTCGGTTTATTGGAGCCGGGGAAGGCATCGAAGATCTGCGTCCCTTTTCTAGCTATGAGTTTGTCGAAGCCTTGATTAGTGGCTAAATTGCACATTCATGTTCGGTTTCGCTCAGTTGCGACTACAATTGCCTGAAATTACTCAGATGCGTCTGTAATTTTGCAAGCAGACTGATGTAAGTTCGATCTCCGATTACCGTCATTAATATTACGCCCTCAAGCCGAAAAACACTTGAGTGATCAAAGTGCGATCGCTAGAGTCGCCAGTTTTACGATCGGCAAACCCTCTAGCTCACCCCATCAACAGAAACCGTATATCCGAACTAAATTCAGCTTGCTTAAATCCGCTAAAACTCCCGTAAAAATAGATGCCACGCTTTGCAACCCATTCGTTACTATTGATGTTCACAACTGAGTAACGATTAAACGTTCACAAGTTGTTTATTTTTGACTTATATTCTCTAGCACGGATACTCGAATCCCTTATCTGACCTAATGACTGCTGTGCCCTTTCCTAGACAGCCCTCTCAACCGCCCGATCGCAACGGTGCCTCAGACGTAACGCCAGTGTTTGCCCTCAAGGAACTGGTGGCACGGCTGAACCGTGAGCAGCACAAAATTCAAGACCTGTTGAGTTCGCTAGGGTTTGCGCTTCGCAGTTTTAACAATCTCAATCAGTTTCTAGAGTTGATTCCTCTGATGGCGAGCCGCGTCACTGATGCTGATGGCGGCGCGCTGATCATGTTTCGCCCCAATGGACAAGTCAAACTAGAGCGGCTGCATTGCCAAGATAATCACTGGGGTCAAGAGATTCGTAAAGCTCTAGAAGCGGCAATGCGACAAGTCACCACCTTGTTTGCAGGCGTGCCCCCGGCTGAAGGATTGACTAAATCGCCCCAAGCGATCGCCAAGCTTGATCATCAAGTCAGCCGTTTTCTCGGATCAGACATTCAAATCTTTGGAACCGCAATTCTGGTCAGAAATATCGAACGGGGACGGCTGTACGTGTTTAGCCGTGATCCTGACTACACGTGGACAGAGACTCGTCAAAAATTAGTTCGGTTAGTGGCAGATCAAACGGCGGTTGCGATCGAGAACGACGAATTAACCGTCGAGCTTCGCAAAAAAGAGCGGCTCGATCGTGAGTTAGAAATCGGAGCCGATATTCAGTTGCGGCTTTTGCCTCGGCAGTGCCCCAATATTGAGGGCGTAGAATTAGCGGCGTTATGTAAAACGGCAAGTCGGGTGGGCGGCGACTACTATGACTTTATCCCAGCCGACTATGGGCAGATTCGCAAGCCAGACAGCGAAAACGAATCGGGGCGATGGAGTCTGACGATCGGCGATGTCATGGGCAAAGGCGTTCCCGCAGGTCTGATCATGACGATGACGCGGGGAATGCTGCGGGCAGAGGTTTTAAACGGACACTCTCCGGCTCGCATTTTGCAACATCTCAATCAGGTCATGTATGCCGATTTAGAAAACTCGAATCGGTTCGTGACACTCTTTTATTCGGAATACGATCCCAAAACTCGCATTCTGTCTTATAGCAATGCGGCTCACAATCCACCTTTGTTGTGGCAGGCTGAGACGGATACGATCGAGCGCCTAGACACGTTAGGAATGCTGATCGGATTGGATGCTGAAACTGAGTATCAAGACGCTCAGGTGCAGCTATCTCCGGGCGACACGATCATCTATTACACGGATGGTTTTACCGACGCAGCCAACCAACATGGGCGGCGATTTGACGAAGAAAACTTGACCAAAGCCTTTCAGTTAGCGTGTCGCAAATATGACGATCCGCAAATGATTTTGAAATATTTGTTTGAGTGTGTGCAAAAGTTTATCGGAGCGGACAAGCACAACGCGGATGATATGACGCTAGTCGTGATGCGGATCTCAGGAGAAAATAGGCGTTAATCAAGTGAGACAGTCTCGACAGCTTTTGGCAATCAGGACTGTCTCATTTTGAAAGAGTTGCGATCGCAACTCTTAAATCAGCTTGATCGCACGGAAGCCAAAAAACAGCGCCAGTGCTAACCCGAATGCACCACCCACAAGGGCTAAATAAGCGATCACTGCTGACATAGCGGCATACTCCAAATAAATCCTATACCCAACTATACGGAACTATTGACCCATAAAGAAAGAGTTGTGGTGGCAAGCGCTCCCATCATTTCAGATAAGATAGCCAGTAAGATTTTACTGCGTCACTCATTATGCAATCTGTTATTCCGGTTCCGTTGCCTCAGAACGCTTATGCGATCGCCATCGCTCCGGGCAGTCTCGATCACATTGGCTCATGGCTCACCGGAGAAACGCTCACCCTCAAACCGCAAAGCAAGATTCTCGTCGTCTCGAATCCGATGATTTTTCGGGCTTATGGGCAACGGGTGATCGACTCGCTGACTCAGGCAGGCTTTCAGGTCACAAGCTGCATTCTACCTGCGGGAGAATGCTACAAAACTCCGGCAACGGTGCAAAAAATTTATGATGCGGCGCTAGAAAATCGGTTAGAACGATCGTCCACCATGGTGGCACTAGGCGGCGGCGTAATTGGCGACATGACGGGATTTGCCGCCTCGACTTGGTTAAGAGGCATAAATGTCGTACAGGTGCCAACAACGCTATTGGCAATGGTCGATGCGGCGATCGGGGGCAAAACCGGGGTCAATCATCCCCAAGGCAAAAACTTGATCGGTGCTTTTCATCAGCCTCGACTGGTGTTGATCGATCCGCAAGTGTTAAAAACGCTGCCGATGCGAGAGTTTCGCGCCGGGATTGCAGAAGTGATCAAATACGGCATTATCTGGGACGCAGAACTGTTCGAGAAGATGGAGCAAGCCAAACGACTCGATCAACTGCGCTATGTCGATGATGAACTGCTGCAAGAGATTTTGACGCGATCGTGTCAGGCAAAAGCGCACGTCGTCAACAAAGATGAGAAAGAATCAGGACTGCGCGAAATTCTCAACTATGGACACACGATCGGACACGCGGTTGAGAGTCTCACAGGCTATCGAGTTATCAATCATGGCGAAGGCGTGGCGATCGGCATGGTAGCAGCCGGACAAATTGCGGTTGAGATGGGGCTGTGGGATCAAGAAAGCTGCGATCGTCAACTGTCCCTAATCGAGAAAGCGGGTTTGCCAACTCGTTTACCTGATGGGATGGACATTGAAGCGATTCTCACAACGCTGCAAAGCGATAAAAAAGTTCAATCGGGCAAAGTGCGATTTGTGTTGCCGACCGCGATCGGAACGGCGATCACCACTGACCAAGTGACCTCCGATATGATTCGGAGTGTGTTGAAACAAATGTGATACAAATATTCTATTAGGTTAAAACAATCGGCTCTCTGGAGCTTTTGTCGTCATGGTGTCTCAAACAAAAGCCGAAGTTTTTTACCCGGAACGCGACGGGCAACCCATGTCGGATAACACCAAGCAGTTTCGATGGATTGTCACGATTAAAGAAAACCTGGAGTCGCTGTTTACGAACAATTCCAGCGTATTTGTGGCGGGTGATCTGCTGTGGTATCCCGTTGAGGGCAGCAATACCATTCGGCAAGCACCTGATGCGATGGTGGTGTTTGGGCGACCCAAGGGCGATCGTGGCTCTTATCAACAGTGGCTAGAAGGCAACATTCCGCCGCAGGTTGTATTTGAGATTTTGTCGCCGGGAAATCGGTTAGCAGAAACCGCCAGAAAGTATAAGTTTTATAACCAATATGGGGTTGAAGAATATTATGTCTACGACCCAGACGATAACGAGTTGATCGGATGGCTGCGATCGGACAGCTATTTGGACGTGATTGAAAATATGTCTGGCTGGATCAGTCCTCGATTAAAAATTCGATTTGAGATCACGGCTGACACGATGGAAATCTATCGTCCTGATGGAGAGCGATTTCTGACTTTTACAGAACTTGGGCAATTGAGAGATCAAGAACGGCAGCGCGCCGAACAAGAACGACAACGCGCCGATCGACTAGCAGAACGCTTGCGAGAGATGGGGGTCAACCCTGACGAAGTGTAATCAGTGGTTCAGATTTTTTCGGCAATGTGGAACGCTGATAGGTAGCAAACTTGAACACCTTCACCCAATCTCTCTAACACTTCTCGCAGACTTGTGAATACAGAATCTCGCTCGGATGGGTCTAACATTTTGTAGGGTGAGAAGGTGTTTAGAAGCATCAAATAATCGTCGATGGAGTAAGTCATTTTGCACGGCAAATGCTCACACACAGCCGTTCTAAAGAGTCCTGAGTCAGCGATATCTTGCGTGAGTCCCTGAAGAATTCGCTCTTGCGTAGCTCGGTCTTCTCTTTCTGCAACCAGAGAAGGTGCCTGCGATTGATAAACTTTAGTGAGCGGTTGATAAACTTGGCTGGGTTCTAGACAAACCATTGAGAACCCCGATCGAGCAAACGGAACCGTGGCAATTCCAGGGCCACACCCCAATTCGAGAATAGTTGCACCGGGAGGCAGTTGGGCAACTGCGATCGCACGATCAATCAGCGTTTGAGGATAGCGCGGTCTAACTTTGTTGTAAGCCTCGGCAACGTCGCCATACCAGTTCTTTCGCTGGTCTGAACTATAATTTGCAGCAACTTGTCCATACCAATTTTTTGTTCGCTCAGAATCGTTCATAGGTAAACGTGAAAGCTTTGCTTGAATTGAGTTTCATGATATTTTTAGCTAGTTTGACTGAAGTTTTTTAAGCCGATTGAGCGGACATTTCCTCGGTTGCGATCAGTTGCTGTCTCCGATTGCTTCTTGCTTATCACCCAATTCAAAGCGAACCTAATCAGACTCATCATCACGGGGCTGCGGCAGCCGACCCGAAATGCGAGTTAGGGTTTTGAGCTTTTCGCCCAACTCATGACTCAACATCTCTGATCGATAGCGCCAGCCCCAGTTACCTTCGGCTTTGCCAGGAAAGTTCATTCTCGCAGACCCATCCAGCCCTAACAAATCTTGCAGAGGAATCAGAGTTTGATTCGCGATCGAAGTCAGCGCCATGCGAATCAACTCCCAATGCACCCCATCGGAACCGATGCTGCCCAGATAAAGCCATAGCTGCTCTTTCTCCCAATCAGAGGCAGTGTTGTGCCAGCCGATCGTCGTGTCGTTGTCGTGGGTGCCCGTGTAGACGACGCTGTTGTGCCTAAAGTTGAAGGGCAAAAAGGGATTCCCCGGATCGGAGCCGAAGGCGAATTGCAGAATCTTCATGCCGGGAAACTCAAAGCGATCGCGCAGTGCCTCAACCTCTGGCGTAATCACTCCCAAATCTTCCGCCATAATTGGCAGTCTGCCTAGCTTCAGCCGCAGCAACTCAAAAAACTCTTCACCGGGCGCTTTGATCCACTCGCCATTCATCGCCGTGGTTTCGCCTTGAGGCACCGCCCAATAAGCCTCAAACCCTCTGAAATGGTCAATGCGAATAATATCGACATAATCTAACATTGCCTCAAAGCGTCGTAGCCACCAGGCAAAGCCCGTCTCTTGCAAATGCTCCCAGTTATAGACTGGGTTGCCCCACAGTTGCCCCGTCTCGCTGAAATAATCGGGCGGAACACCTGCCATTATTTTCGCTTCGCCTGTCTTTTCGTCGAGAGAGAAATTTTCGGGGTTTGCCCAAACATCAGCGCTATCGTGAGCCACATAGATGGGAATATCGCCAATGATTTCGATGTGACGATCGTTGGCATATTGCTTCACCTCTGCCCAGTGGTGAAAGAACTCAAACTGAAGATATTTGTGATAGTAAATCTCTCGGTTTAACCGTTCACGAGCCTGATCCAAAACTTCGGGTTGGCGGTGCGCGAGATCTGGCTCCCAGTTATGCCAGCTTTCGCCATCGTGTTCTCCTTTCAATGCCATGAATAATGCAAAGTCATCAAGCCAGTAGGCTTTGCTATGGCAGAAGTCGGCAAATTTTTGCTGTTGTTCAGGAGAGGCTTGTGTTTTGAAGCGATCGCAGGCTTTTTGCAAGAGCGGCATCTTAAATGCAGTGACTCGATCGAAGTCTACCCAGCCGATCGGAAACTCAGGGATATTCCACAGATCTTCATCCCACAGCAAGCCTTGTTTTTGCAACACTTCTAAGCTGATCAGCAATGGGTTTCCTGCCATCGCCGAATAAGACGCATAAGGCGAGTTGCCATAGCCCGTCGGCCCTAGCGGCAACACCTGCCAAAACTGCTGCCCACTATTCGCCATAAAGTCAATAAAGCGTTGCGCCTCTGAGCCTAATTCGCCCACGCCAAACCGACCCGGAAGACAGGTGGGATGCAATAAAATGCCGCTAGATCTGGGAAAAGGCATAAATCAAAGAGTGAAGGGTGAAGGGTGAAAACTTAACACAACGTCAGTTTGACGAGTTTTTTCGCTTCGTTGTTAGCGGCTTCTGCCCCTAAATCCCCCACTTTGGGGGACTTTGAAACTAAAGTCTCGGCTCAAAGTCCCTCACTTGTGGGGGATTTAGGGGGCTTCCCGAATTCACCATCGGAGCGAACCAATTCTGTCGAACTGAACGTTAACACAAAGCTGTGAGAACTGTAGCATGGCAAGCTGAACGTTAGAATCGGTCAAAAGAAAGGATGGAACTTGGCTCAAACCTGACTTTCACCTATCGCCCTTTATTCCCTTTGTGTGATTGTGGCTCATAAAAATCCTTCTCCTGCGGTTGACATTATTATTGAAATGGTCGATCGCCCCGATCGTCCGATTATTCTCATTGAGCGCTTAAACCCGCCTTATGGCTGGGCAATTCCGGGCGGATTTATGGATTATGGTGAACCCGCAGAAACGACTGCCCGTCGAGAAGCGATGGAGGAAATCGGTTTAGCGGTTGATTTAGTCGAGTTGCTTCAGGTCTATTCTGACCCCAAACGAGATGCCCGACAGCACACAGTCAGCCTGGTTTATATTGCCACTGCTAAAGGCGAACCCACAGCCGGGGACGATGCCAAAAACGCAAAAATCGTTAACGTTTGGGAACTGCCTAATAATCTCTGCTTTGATCACGATCGTATCCTGCATGATTATCTGCAACTTCGCCACTATGGAATTCGTCCTCGTGTGGGGTAACGAGAAGATTCTTAAGAAGACCCCGATAAATGCGGCTCAACCCCTGATGACGCGCTAGGATTCATCAAAGGTAAGATTGAGCAGTAGACACTCTGGCTAGAGGATTTTGAGATGTCAAAAATCTACAGCACCGAAGAGTTAGTCAAAATTCTCACCGATGAGCGACGAGCCTGCATGAATGGGCAGCGTCTCAATCTGGCTGCAACGCCTTCTGGTATTAATCCGCTCATCGATCGCTTTGTAAAATCTGACGGCATTCAAAAATTTACTGCCTACAATGACTTTCGCAACACGGTGCATCGCTATCAGCGAGAGCATCAGATTTCGGGCATTGTTTGGCAAACCATCACGATTAAAGACAGGGCGTTTCGCTATCCTAAAATTGATGATCAGTTGATTAGTTTAAACAGCGATTGGATGATTTTGAGAGCAGCAAAAGCTGCGATCGTCGCCTTCTGGCAAGAAGTCACCGAGGGAATGGACTTCTATTTAAGTATGAATTGCGGCAAATTTCATCAGCCGATGTCGATTCGAGATCTCGATCGCATTCTTCAGCGCACCGAGTGGGCAACTCTCACGCATCAAGGCAAAGATCACACGCTAGAAATTTTGCTGCAACTGGGCTGGGGTAGACCCGAAGAAGCGCTCTATCACCGGGGCTTTCCAGAATCTGGCAGCGAGTATATTCACGCCGTGTCACCGGGAATAACTCCTCTGGGGTGAGCAATGCAGTCAGGTGCAATCTTCGATCATGCAGGCACTTATCGCTATTTGCTTTGGCGATCGTGGAGTCAGTCGCCAAAAGTTGGGTTTGTGATGCTGAATCCCAGTCAAGCTGATGCGACCCTTAACGATCCCACGATTCGACGGTGTATTGGGTTTGCTCAAAGCTGGGGTTATGGCGGACTTGAAGTGGTGAATTTGTTTGCTTACCGCACGAAGAGTCCTGCTGATCTTCAGCGGATTAGAGATCCGATCGAAACGGACAACGATCGCTACTTACTCACTTTGAGAGAACGTGTAGACACGATCGTCTTCGCATGGGGAAATTGGGGGACTTTGAAAGGGCGCGATCGTCCCGTAATGAAGCAGTTGAATTCTCAGCAAAATGTCTTTTGTCTGGGCATTACCAAAACTGGACAACCTCGACATCCGCTCTATCTCAAACGCGATACCCGTTTGACAAAACTCAACTTTACGGATGCTGAAACTTCTGCTAACCTGACCATACTTTGCCCGTAGCAATCTAAGCCGATGAGCACCGATCAAGAGTTGAGAAATATTGATGAGCGCCTACTTCGCATCGCCGAGCTAAACCGGGAAACCTATCAGCAGACGATGAATTCGATCGCTTCGATCGCGACCGCTGATCGTTCTCTAGAGCAAAAGCTTGACGTATTGACCGATCAGGTCGGACGTTTCACTGAAGGGCTGACTGAACTCAGGCTTTCAGGCGAACAGCAAGCGCAAAATATCCAAAGAATAGCGGAGGCAAACGAGGCGGGATTCGATCGATTAGATGCTTCACTTAAAGAAGGATTTGATCGACTGGATGCGGCACTTGAACAGAGTTTCCAGCGATTAAATGACTCAATGGAGCAACAATTTCAGCAAGCAAACGAACAGATGGAGCAACGATCGCAACGAATGGAAGCTTCGCTGGATCGACTTGATGCTTCGATCGAGCGACAAGGGCAGCAGGTTTCAAGAATGGCAGACGCGATCGAGAGTCACGTCACTCGATTAGTCGGAGTCGTAGAAACGCTAATTCAGCGACCAGTGTGAGAAGAGCGAAGATTTTTGGTAGGGTCGGAGATGTCGAACATTCCACGCTGCACTTAAATGGATTTATTCGATCGTCACCGCCAAGACCTCACCGACGCTGAAGCCCCACTCGCAGCTCGGATGCGTCCGCAAACGCTGGATGAATTTGTGGGACAAGCGGCAATTATTGGGCAAGGGCGACTCTTGCGGCGGGCAATTCAAGCTGATCAACTCTCTTCACTGATCTTCTACGGGCCGCCCGGAACTGGAAAAACGACTCTAGCGCGAATTATCGCCAACACAACAAAGGCGCATTTCATCGCCATTAATGCAGTCTTGGCAGGAGTCAAAGAAATTCGAGACGCGATCGCCACCGCCCAAGACAAACGCGGACAGCACAGCCAACGCACCATTCTTTTTGTCGATGAGGTGCACCGCTTTAACAAATCTCAGCAAGATGCGCTGTTGCCCTGGGTTGAGAACGGCACCGTAATTCTGATTGGGGCGACCACCGAGAATCCATATTTTGAAGTCAACAAAGCGTTGGTGAGTCGATCGCGGATTTTCCAACTCAAACCGCTTAACGAAGAAGATCTCAAACGAGTCGTCGAACAGACTTTGAGCGATCGTTCAAGAGGCTATGGCGATCGCTCCATTCAACTCGATTCAGACGCGCTCAACCATCTGGTTAATGTCGCCAATGGAGACGCACGAGCGCTACTCAACGCGCTAGAACTCGCAGTTGAAACCACCCCTTCAGATGCCAGCGGGACGATTTGCATCTCCCTATCGGTTGCCGAAGAATCGATTCAGCGTCGAGCCGTGCTTTATGACAAAGAAGGCGATGCTCACTTTGACACGATTAGCGCCTTTATCAAAAGTCTGCGGGGTTCTGATGCCGATGCCGCACTCTATTGGCTGGCAAGAATGGTTTACGCCGGAGAAGACCCCCGCTTTATCTTTCGGCGAATGGTAATTCTCGCGGGGGAAGATGTGGGATTGGCTGACCCCAACGCGATCGTCATCGTCAATGCTTGTGCCGAAGCCTTCGATCGAGTCGGAATGCCCGAAGGTCGCTATCCTCTCGCTCAAGCGGCGCTTTATTTGGCGACGGCTCCCAAATCGAACAGTGTTATGGGCTTTTTTGATGCGCTGTCTGCGATCGAGCACGAGAGAGAATCTGAAGTACCGCTCCATTTGCGAGATTCTAGTCGTGATAAACAAGGGTTTGGGCACGGCTCTGGCTATCTCTATCCCCACTCTTATCGAGAACACTGGGTCGAACAGCAATATCTGCCAGGAAGCCTGCAAGGACAAGTGTTTTATCAGCCTTCAGATCAGGGGTTTGAAGCGCAGATTCGTACAAAAGTCAGCCGTCAGCGAGAAGCCCAACTCGCCGCCCTAGTTGAAGGCATTGGTGTTGCTTTGCCCGAAGGGTTGACCATGAGTCCTGCGGATTCTACGCTCGATCGTTGGATGCAGCGCACACTCAGTCAAGTTGGCGAAAAATTGGGAAGCCTGCGCGATCGAGTTTTTGATCTTGCGGCTCCTCAACGTCATCACCTAATTCTCGACCTCAACGCTACCAGTGGGCTACTTACCTGGGAGGCGATCCGTCAAGTTCCTGAAGGCGGCGTTTATGCCTGCGTGCAGACTCAAAAAGACTATGATGCCCTGACCGAACAAGCCGAAACCCTGTCAGAGTTAACTCGTCCTGTAATTGTGCATACCCAACTTACAGCGCTATCCGATGCCTTCTCAAAATCTTTGAAGTTCGATCGCATTCTAGGACGCAACGCCCTGCAAGCAGAACCCGATAAAGCGATCGTGCTGGCTCAACTGACCAAGCTGCTGCAACCCGATGGCGTTTTGGTGCTGGCAGAAGCGGTGCCCCGCCGTGCCCAACGACTCTATCAGTTGCTCGATCGCACTTGGCTAGATGAAGAGATTTACGATCGTCTCGTTCAAGCAGAAGAAGCCATCTATGCTCAACCTTTTGACCCTAAAGTGAATTGGGATATTGACGATCTGCAATTATTGTTTGAGAAGGCAAATCTTTCGGTCGAGCTTCAACCCATTCGCTCTCAGACGGCTATCTATCTGAGTCAAGCCCTTTGCGATCGCTGGTTTGCCCCCAATCCTGCTAATACTCCCAGCTATCGAGATCACCTGTCCCACCGTTTATCAGACGACGAGATTGCCCAGATTCAACAGCGATTTAGTCAACGTTTGTGCAATCAGGCGGTAACTTGGGAAAGCACTACTGTTTTTATTCGAGCGGTTTCTTGACCAGTTGCCACGTTTGAAACGAGCCGATTACAGGATATTGAGTGGGCTTAATGGCGGTGCTGGGGTCAAGCCAGGCAAATTCACCGGGTTGCAGCGCGTCGATCGTCAGATTTTGCCCTAACTGCGGAGTGTAAAAATTTAGCAGCAAATGAGTTTTACGATCGTCTCGGCTCAGTTGATCTTCGTTGACGACAAAGTTGACGGGGTGCGCTTTCAAAACGGCTTCGACCTGGGGCGTTTGCAAAAATGTCTTCAGTTTGGGGTTGTAGTTGCCCCATAAACCAGTCATGTTCAGTGCTGTCAGACCCACCCAAGAGGTAAGCAACAAACCTGCTAGCCATTGTTGTGACAATTTTGATTGATCTGCGGATTTTTGCCGCCCGATCGTCCACACACTCAGCCAGCCAATACCCACGATCAGAACGACGATCGCCGCTCGATGTCCAACTGATCGAACATCAGGATGCCAACTCACCAGCCAGGTTGCGGCACAGCCTGCCAAAATCAGCAATGTTCCAAAACCGCCCAAAATAGAGTTAATTGCTTGAAATGGTTTAGCTGCTTGTAGATTTTCATTAGGGGTAATTAGACGATCGAGCGCGATCGCCGCCAACAATCCCACAAAGGGCATTAACTGAAGCGGGTAATAATGAGTACGAGTGCCAAATAAACTCAGTTCGACCAATAACAGAATGGGATATCCCAGCAACAACAATCGAGCGTGATTGTCCTTCAACAGTTGCCGGACTTCGGCCTTAAAGAACGCTAACCACAATCCGAACAAGGCAAAAAACACCCACGGAAACCCATTCGCTGGAATGTTCCAAACATAGTAAAACGGACCTGCCCCTTGATAAGTTTGTCCTTTAAGATGAATGAGTTTGCCAAACAGTTCTGCGATCGGTTTGTCGCCATATTGCGCGATCGCAGCTTTCAGCCAGACGATCGGCGGCAGGGCACCCAAGACCAGTCCGACATAAAGCCAGGGATTAGTTAGATGCCGATGACGCGAATGTTGCCCAATCAGATAAGGCAGCAGTGCCACAGCCGCCGGAATAATCATGAATCCTTTAATCAAAAATCCCCATCCAAGGCTACAGCCTGCCAGAAGTAACCACAGAGAGTTTCGAGTTTTGAGTTGAGGGTTTGTCGCTTCTAAAAGTGCCCAGATTGCCAGTAGCTCGATGAAGACGAGAACTGAATCTTGAGTCGCTAATCGCCCATATTGAGCGACCAAGGGAATGACGCTGAAAATTGCGGCTCCGAGCCATGCCAAACGAGGATTTAAGAGATAGCAGCCGATTCGGTAGGTCAACAACACACTGAGAACAAATGCGATCGCGCTAGGCAATCGTGCTGTTCCTTCGTTGGTGCCAAACATCAGATAACAAGCAGCAATTAGCCACTGAATGCCGATCGTACGATCAAATCCCGCTTCGCCACCCCACTGCACACTGACCCAATCGCCCGTTTGCAGAATCGATCGAGCTTGGGTGGCATAGATTCCTTCGTCGTGCGCCATCAGACTTTGCTGTCCGCTTCTCAGCAGCACCAAAGGCAACACCCAGAGCAGCAGCGTCAAGTAGGGCACTAGTTGGGAGTAGGGAAAAGACCGTTTCATGGGCCGCGATCGCCAGTAAAAAAGCTGCTTTCTACCCTACACCCTTTTTTGCTATGCGCCAAAGACGGCTCCAATCGATCGCCCGATATTTTCTGGCTGCATCGAGTCCATTGCGGCGGTTGGCTCATAGCCACAGTGCACCATGCAGTCTGCACATTGTGGGTTGCCGCTCTTGCGACCGTATTGATCCCAATCGGTTTTTGCTAGGAGTTCTTTATAAGTCGTGTAGTGTCCTTCGTTGAGCAAATAACAGGGTTTTTGCCAGCCGAGAACGCTGTAGCTAGGCATTCCCCAGGGAGTGCATTCGTAGTCTTTTTCGCCGATTAGAAAGTCTAAGAACAGCGGATTGTGGTTGAAATTCCACTTTTTCTCACCTGTTTTCATCGGAGCCAAAATTTCTCGAAACAGCGAGCGCGTTTGTTCACGCTTGAGAAAATGGTCTTGGTTGGGTGCCCACTCATAGCTATAGCCAGGAGACACCATCATGCCATCCAGGTTAAGCGTGTCAATAAAGTCGAAAAACTCCTGTATCTCTTTGGGGTTTGCCCCTTCAAAAATCGTCGTGTTGGTGGTGACGCGGAAGCCCTTTGCTTTGGCGGCTTTGATCGCTTTGACCGCAGTTTCAAACACGCCTTGACGATCGACGCATTTATCGTGCAATTCTTGCAGCCCGTCGAGATGAATGCTGAAGGTCAGATAAGGCGACGGCGTAAATTTAGCGAGGCTTTTTTCTAGCAAAATGCCGTTGGTGCAGAGATAGACAAACTTTTTACGCGCCACCAAACCGCGCACGATTTCGTCAATTTGGGGGTGCAAAAGCGGCTCACCACCGGGAATTGCGACCACAGGCGCACCGCATTCTTCGGCAGCGGCAAAGCACTGTTCGGGAGTCAGGTTTTGCTTGAGAATCTCGGTCGGATGCTGAATTTTGCCACACCCAGAGCAAGCCAGATTGCACCTAAAAAGCGGCTCTAACATCAGCGTCAACGGAAATCGCTTGCGCCCTCTGAGCCGTTGCATCACCAAATATTTGCCAACTTCGATCGCTTGCTGTAATTGAATTGCCATCGGTCTTTCTGTTCTCCTCAACGTTCCACATAGCCCTTTGATACAAACCAGTCTACGGCATCTTTTAAAGCGGTGTAGATGGGGGTTTGCGGAAGCCCTAATTCACTCACGGCTTTAGCGGCATCGTAATACATCGGGTGTTGTGACATTTTCACGCCATCGATCGGGATAGTTGGCGTTTTGCCTAACGGTGCCAAAATTCGCTCATCGACCCAGGCGACGCTCAGAGGAATCCAGGCAGGAATCGATCGAGTCGGGGCGGGCAACCCTGTAATTTGACTCAGTTGATCGAGCAGTTGTTTGAGCGTTAGATTTTGATGCCCCAGAATATAGCGATCGCCAGTCTTGCCCTTTTGTAATGCCAGCAAATGACCTTGGGCAACATCTTCCACATGGATGAAGTTCAACCCGGTTTCTACATAAACGGGCATGGTTCGCCGCAGCATTCGCAAAATCAAGTCTTCGCCAGTGGGAGTCGGTTTGAGATCCCATGCGCCGATCGGAGTACTGGGATTTACGATCACGATATCTTGTCCGGCTTGACAAGCTTTAACGGCTTCTTGCTCTGCCCAATATTTTGATTTTTTGTAGTGTCCGACTAGTTCTTCAACGGGGGATTGGTGGGTTTCGTCAATGGGTTGGTCATGATCACCGACTCCGATCGCCGCGACAGAACTGGTGTAAACGATGCGCTCAATTCCAGCTTGACGAGCGGCAGCTAGAATATTTCGAGTTCCTAAAACGTTAACTTGATAGAGTCGATCGCGATCGGTTTGCCACAGCGAATAGTGCGCCGCGACGTGAAATAAGACCTCACACCCCATCATCTGTGCTGCTAGATCAGGATCGGTCAAATCGCCTTGCGCGAGTTCAACATCTAGCCCCTGTAAGTT
Source organism: Phormidesmis priestleyi ULC007 (assembly GCF_003003695.1). Lineage (NCBI taxonomy): Bacteria > Bacillati > Cyanobacteriota > Cyanophyceae > Leptolyngbyales > Leptolyngbyaceae > Phormidesmis > Phormidesmis priestleyi. The sequence goes on along the minus strand of NZ_PVWG01000005.1, from coordinate 88,696 downwards.
ATCTAATCGGCTGTTACGTCGCACCAGTGCCCGAACTTGATAGCCTTCTTTTAACAAAAGTCGAACTAGATTGGCTCCCACAAAGCCCGTTCCGCCCGTCACAAATGCTTTTTTCATAGCGATTTCTTCTTCTCGCGATGTCGGGGTTTCAGATCATCGAGCAGCGTGTAGACGACGGGAACGACAATTAGACTGAGTAACGTTGAGGTGACAAGTCCGCCTGCGATCGCGATTGCCATTGGCGATCTCAACTCAGACCCCGCACCTAAACCAAGCGCGATCGGTGCCATGCCTAAAATCGTGGCAGCCGTCGTCATCAAAATCGGTCTGAGGCGAATCGGCCCCGCTTTGAGAATGGCTTCCGATCGCTCTAAGCCTTCTCGACGTAGCTGATTAATATAATCCACGATCAAGATTGCATTCTTGGTCGTTAATCCTAATAGAAACACAAATCCGATCAGCGAAATCATGCCAAAATCACTCTGAGTGAATAGCAGCGCCAACATTGCACCCACTAATGCTAATGGCAATGAGAGTCCGACGGCTAATGGATCGACCCAACTGCGAAACAACCAAACTAAGACGACAACAATACATAGAGCAGACAACGCCAACGTAGACCCAAAACTGCTAAAAATTTGGCTACTCGTGGCAGAATCACCGCCTAAGTTGAGGGTGACTCCGGGCGGAATCAATGCTCTGGCTTCGTTGACGATCGTCTCAGTTGCGTCTCCTAACGGTAAGCCTTTGCCCAGGTTAGCGCTGACGTAAACGACTCGCTTGCCATTTTTGCGCTCAATCTGCTGAATTTCTTTGCTGGATGCCCCGACGATCGTTACATCTGCAAAACCGGGGAGCGTCTGCACTTTTGCTTTTAAATCGGTGGCAACTCGATTTAGAACTGTGAGATCCTCACCCTGAATCGCGATCTGCAATGGCTTCTGACTGCCCGCCTCAACAAAGGGAATGTCTTCCACGCTGGTCGTCACCCCTTCTAAAGTGGGTAACGTCGCCCGGATTTGGTCTTGCAGCTTTGCAGTAGAGGTGGCGCGATCGTTCTTTAACTTTACGTATAGATTGCCTTTATTGGGTTCTCCTTCACGGGAGCCAACGATCGTAAACACCGTTTCAACCTCTGGCGATTTTCGCACCTGATCTTCTAGCTGCTTTGCCACTGTTAGCGATGTCGCTAAAGGATTAATGGGCAAAGAAGAGATCTGAGTCGGCAACGGAGCCGTATAGCGGACATAAAATTCGCCGCGATCGAGCTTAGGAATAAACCCTTGAGGAATGAATGGAATCAGCGCAACGCCTGCCACAAAGCTCAGAATTGCGAGGCTCACAACGAAGACACGATGGCGCAATGACCAATCTAGCAACCGTCGATAAGCCGCCGAAAACCTCACCCAAAAGCCTCCTGTTTTGTGAAGAGCGCCATAAGGTTTGGGTCTGAGCAAATAGATTGATAAGACGGGCGAAAGGGTGCGCGCTACTAGCAAAGAAGTCAGCATCGAAGCCGCGATCGTGATCCCAAAGGGTTTAAAAAACTGTCCGATCACGCCACCCATCAGACCGATCGGGAGAAACACCGCAACCGCTGTTAACGTCGCTGCCGTCACGGGTAAGCCGATTTCGTCAGTAGCAGTCAGGGCAGCTTGTTTGGGCAATTCGCCATTGTCGATGTGACGGCTAATATTTTCGACATCGACGATCGCATCATCGACGACGCTGCCAATCACCAGCGCTAACGCCAGCAGCGTTATTGTCTCTAAGTTAAACCCAAAGATCGCCATGACGATAAACGTTCCCAACAGCGAAATGGGAATCGCTAGCGCCGAAATCAGCGTCGCTTGCCAGCTTCTCAAAAAAAGGAAAATCACAATCACGGCAAGGGCGATCGCTTCGATCAAGGCATCGATCGTCGATTGAGTCGCTTTTTGAATATAGTCTGCTTGCGTCGCTGCTAAAGTTAGGTTCACGTCGGGTTGACTAGACCGCAGTCGCGTCACTTCTTTTTCAACCGCACTCACCACTTCGAGCGTGTTGGCATCACCCCGCTTAATCACCTGAAATGCCAAAGCATCTGCCCCATTAAATCGCACCAACGTTCCGAGTTGACCTGCTTGAGATGTGGGATTTACCGATGGCGTAGTTTGTCCTCCAGTTCCTAAGAGTGAGACTTTGAGTACTCCAGGCAGTTTGGCGATCACAGGCACGATTTGATCATTCGCCAATTTTGTCAAGTCAGGCAGACTGCGAGACGAACTGTCAATCACATAGCTCACCGCCGCCGACTCATTCAAATTGAGAGAAATGACTTTGAACGTTCCATCTTTAGGCAACGTTACCGTCTTCATTGTCGTCTCAACTTCACGAGCTGACTCTTCCAGGCTCGTCCCTACTTTAAACGACGCGCTCACTGCCGATCGACTGGGATAAGTCGAAGACCGAAGATCATCCAAGCCTTTGAGCGATCGTAGCGCTTGCTCGATCGGCTGAGTTAGCTCGCGCTCAGTGTCAAGGGCAGTCGTCAAGGGCGCGCTGGCATTGACCACGACGACCGGAAAGGCGATATCGGGAAACAGCGCATATTTGAGAGAACTAAACGCCATAAGCCCTGCAACCGTCACCGCCAGCCAAAAGCTAATTGTGAGAATGGGAGCGGCGATCGCCAGTCGAGAAATATTAAAGCGCTCTCGTGAGGATTGATTGCGATTTGGCTGTACCATGTTGAACTGTTCGATAGTAAATGCATCGGTCAGAAGCGATTTTTAAAGCTTCACCCAAGACGGTAATTCTACCGTCAACTATTTCGGCTTTCATCCAGGCTAATGCAAGCCTGCTTCAGATTAGTAGCTCTCCCTATTATCCTTCACCCTTTGCTGACTTTCCTCGTCCCCCAAGGTGCAGAACATCGAGCCATTTGCCAGGGTTTAAAGCACCTCAAAAACCCGCCTCAAGTCATACCAATTCCGATCGGGGTTGAGCCAGTTACTCAATTTTTAAGAAACTGGCAAAGATCTCAATCCTTTGACGCAGCCCTTCAATCAGGCGTTTTGGTGATGGGCTTGTGCGGTAGTCTCACAGTCCAGTTAGGGATCGGCGATCGAGTTCTCTATCAGTCCTGCCAAGATGCGTCAGGCACCGTTTGGGACTGCGATCCCACGCTGACGGCTCAGATCCAACAAAGTTTGCAAGCAACAAATTCTCTGGTGCGGGCGTTTACGAGCGATCGCATTCTGTCTTCTGCTCACGAAAAGCAACAACTCGGACAAGTCCATCAAGCTGATGTCGTAGATATGGAGGGGTCAGCTATCTTGACGATTCTGGCTGAGGCAGGAGTTCCCGTCGCCATGTTAAGAGTCGTAAGTGATGATACTGATCATGATTTGCCAGACCTGTCAGCGGCAATTAGCCCAGAGGGTAGGATACGATCGCTGCCGCTCGCGATTGGGATGATCCGCCAACCGATCGCTGCTCTGCGACTGATTCGAGGCTCGTTAACAGGATTGCGGACGTTAGAAGCGATCGCCGCCCGTTTGGGCTAACTTCACCTTGGTAGCTAACCGAACCGATTGATTCGATGCAGCGACTGGCTATATGCCCGATCTCGTGATTGTGCAAACAAAGTAGAACTGAAAAATGGGCGAGGGTAGAGGCAACTGTGGGCGATAGCGATCGTGCAGTTGTGCGGCTGAATAGGTTTCAACAATGTCCAGTCCCAAGCTTTTGGTAAAACCAGCCATATCTTGGAAGCCTGTGATCCACGGTGCGCCCCGCTGCTCCAATTGTTCGATATAGTCATCTAGTTCGACATATCCTGTAGTTTTGGCAATCACCCGATTCGATAGGTAGTCAAGCGATAGCTTAAAGTGCTTGACGTGGTTACGGATTGTATCGAGAACCGCAATGATGTCTTCTTGTTCGAGGTAAGTTACGTTGCCTTCCCACAAGAAATAAGTCGGCAACTGCAAGTTAAAGTGATTGTTTTCAAGTAATGCAATGAGATCATCTTTGACATAATCGCCGGGGATGTAAGTGACCTCAGCCGCAATATTATTCGCTGCTAATCGTTCTGCTTTAAGTTGCAGCGTTGCTGTTGCTGCCTGGTCAATCTCGAAGTAGCGCACCCCTGGGGCTGACATTCGCACTGCACGGGTATCTAGACCCGACCCTAAAATCACAACTTGCCGATATCCCAGCGCCAGTTGTTGAGATAACACATCATCAAAGTAGCGAGTCCGCAGTTTCACCATGTCTTTGACTGGCGGAAAAGATTGAGCCACCTGATGAGCAACTTGCGCTGAATTGCGATCGAGAAATAGTCTAACAATCTCATCTCGATAAAGCGGGTCAGGCGCTGCGTTTTCTTCAGCTCGAAATTCAGCAATAATGAATGCCGTTCCACTCACATTTTTGATTTCAGGCATGTTGCCTCCTAAGTTCTAGATTTGGCCAATTGAGTCCGAACAGCCAACTTTTTGAAACCCGATCGTCGTTCCATCGTCCGATTGAAATATTTCTAGGTTCTTTCTTTCAGACTTCTAGCTTTTTGGAAACCCCTGATTGAGAACGGTGCCAGATCTGAGCTAACCTTAATCTTTTATTAACAAGTCTTATCATTAGAGAAACTGTCTTAAAAATCTGCATGCACACCCGAATCAAAGAAATTGCTACGGCTCTGGCTCCTCGGTTAATTGAGATTCGTCGGCATCTACACAGCCACCCCGAACTCAGTGGACAAGAGCAGCAGACCGCCGCTTATGTAGCTGGAGTGCTTTCATCGTGTGGGCTGCGTGTGCAAGAAGCGATCGGAAAAGTCGGCGTGATTGGAGAACTCAAAGGACAGAATTCTGGTGCGTCAAATCATCGTCTGCTTGCCATCCGCACTGATATGGATGCGTTACCGATTCAAGAACGCACTGGCTTAGAGTTTGCCTCTCGCTTCAATGGGGTCATGCACGCCTGCGGTCACGATGTCCACACCACAGTTGGGCTAGGAACGGCGATGGTGCTATCTCAACTCGGCGAACTGCTGCCCGGAGATGTGCGCTTTCTCTTTCAGCCTGCCGAAGAAATCGCCCAAGGCGCAGAATGGATGGTGCAAGATGGCGCAATGGATCAAGTCAGCGCCATTTTATCTCTACATGTGTTTCCCTCGATTCCCGCTGGCAAAATTGGCATCCGCTATGGGGCACTCACCGCCGCCGCCGACGATTTAGAGATCACAATTTTGGGAGAATCAGGACATGGAGCGCGTCCTCATGAAGCGGTAGATGCGATCTGGATCGCATCGCAGGTGATCACCAGCTTGCAGCAAGCCATTAGCCGCACTCAAAATCCGCTTCGCCCGATGGTGCTGACGATCGGCAAAATCACAGGCGGACGTGCCCCCAACGTGATTGCCGACCAGGTGCAGTTGTTGGGAACGGTGCGATCGCTCCATCCTGAAACCAGCGCCACTCTGCCTACTTGGGTTGAGCAGATTGTCTCAAGTGTCTGTGCAACCTATGGGGCAACCTATCAGTTAGACTATCGCCGAGGCGTTCCCTCGGTGCAAAACGACAAAACTCTGACGCACCTGCTCGAATCGGCGGCTCAAGAAATGTGGGGCAATCAGAGCATTCAAATGATTCAAGAGCCATCTCTCGGTGCTGAGGATTTTGCGGTCTACCTCAATCACGCGCCGGGCAGCATGTTTCGCTTAGGCGTGGGCTACCCAGATCAACGAAACTATCCGCTCCATCACCCGCAGTTTGAGGTAAACGAATCTGCCATTCTCACGGGCGTAGCCACGATGGCAAACGCCATCTGGAAATATTGGGAGAATTGATTCGTGTGGGTAAAATAGAAGCAGATTTGGTAGGTATAACTCCTTTATGACCATCGGTAAACCCTTTCGTCTTGCATCACAAACTCAGGTAAATCGTGAAGGTTATATTCACCTAGGTTCAGCAGCCAGTGAGCAGTGCTATCGAGTTTTAGTCAACGATGCTGGGCAAATTTTGCTTGACCCGATCGACAATCTCCCTGAGCGTGAGCAATGGCTTTGGCAGAACTCGACTGCACTTTCTTCTGTGCAGCAAGGAATTGAACAGGTTGCAGAGGGCAATCAACGATCGTTAGGCACGTTTGCCCAACACGCTGACTTGGACATTGAAGACTGATGCAGTTTCGGTTGGAATTCTCGCCTGAAGCAGAGGCAGCATTATTTAAGCTTCAACAAACCGATCTCAGAAAATACAAAAAAGTTTTAAAGACATTGGGCTTAATGGAGATCAATCTCCGTCATCCCGGCTTAAAAACTCATAAATACGAGTCTCTTTCTAGTTCAGATGGGAGAGAAGTCTTTGAAGCCTACGTTGAGAACAAAACTCCGGCAGCCTTCAGAATTTTCTGGTGCTATGGGTTTGAGCAAGGGACACTGACGATTCTTGCAATCACTCCCCATCCATAACCGCTCTTTAGAGGGATTAGAAAACCGCGATCGCAATGGCACAGTAAAAAAATCGATCATAACTTTAGGAGTAACTATGGCAGCCTCGACTCCACTACAAGGCTTAGATCTAGTTGACTGTGCAAGAGCCAACGCTAAACAAGGGATCGAAACGACCGCACATCTCTGTGGCTATGGCAAAGATCTCAACACCTTTCGACACGAACTCGAAAAAGCTTGTCAGCATATGGGCGTAGAGTTTCACGAATTGAGTGACTTGATCAAAAACGAATCGCCATTAATGCAGATGGAAGGAGAAATCGTGGCTCCTGACACGGCTTCTGAGCTTTAAAAGAATTATTCTCTGACTCGCTCTTTGAGTTGCGAGGTTAAACTAGATACAATCGTCGCTCTGAGAAGCCATTCTCACGAGAGCTGCGAGGTTGAGTCACCGCAGACAAAAGGCAAGCAATAGACTATGAAAGGCTCCTGGAAAAAGGCATCAGCGCGACGAACTTCCCCCAAGCAAACGGCTGCTACCAAAATGGTGATGATCGGCTGGGTGATTGCCCAGAGCATCATGATTGGCACGCCTGCGATCGCACAATCCACTCGTGACTCTCTGAGCTATAGTCAATTGCTCAAAAAAATTGATGCGGGTGAAGTCACAAAAGTTGAAATTGACGAAGCGCAAAAAACCGCCAGAGTCAAGCTAGAAGGGCAAAAACCCAACGATCCGTTGATAGAAGTGCCCTTGCTTGAGCGCAACCCTGAGCTGATTGAGCGGTTAAGAGACAACAAAGTCAATTTTGACTCTCAGCCCACGGCTGACAATAGTGTGCTTATGGGCTTAGTGGCAAATCTGCTGCTGTTTATGCTGCTGATTGCAGGTCTGTTGTTGATTTTGCGACGATCGACCAACTCCTCTGGGGGCGGCCCTGGGCAGGCGATGAGTTTTGGCAAGTCTCGCGCCCGGTTCCAAATGGAGGCGAAGACGGGCGTGATGTTTGATGACGTGGCAGGCATCGAAGAAGCCAAAGAAGAACTGCAAGAAGTCGTCACCTTTTTGAAAAAGCCTGAGCGGTTTACAGCAGTGGGGGCCCGAATTCCCAAAGGTGCCTTGTTAATTGGGCCGCCCGGAACAGGCAAAACTCTGTTGGCAAAAGCGATCGCAGGGGAAGCCGGAGTCCCGTTTTTCTCAATCTCTGGCTCTGAATTCGTTGAAATGTTTGTCGGTGTAGGTGCGTCTCGCGTGCGTGACTTGTTTAAGAAAGCCAAAGAGAACGCGCCTTGCATTGTCTTTATCGATGAAATTGATGCCGTCGGTCGTCAGCGTGGCACGGGCATTGGTGGCGGCAACGATGAGCGAGAGCAAACGCTCAACCAGTTGTTGACCGAGATGGATGGGTTTGAAGGTAACACGGGCATCATTATTATCGCGGCAACGAATCGTCCTGATGTGTTGGATTCTGCCTTGCTGCGTCCGGGTCGCTTCGATCGCCAAGTCAATGTTGATTTGCCCAACTATAAAGGGCGACTGAGAATTTTAGACGTTCACGCCCGTAACAAAAAACTCGCTCCAGAAGTCTCGATGGAAACGGTTGCCCGTCGCACTCCTGGCTTCTCTGGTGCCGAGTTAGCGAATCTGCTCAACGAAGCCGCTATTCTCACCGCACGCCGCCGCAAAGATGAGATTACTTCACTAGAGATCGACGACGCGATCGACCGGATTACGATCGGTCTGACGCTCACCCCTCTGCTCGACAGCAAGAAAAAACGCCTGATCGCTTATCACGAAGTCGGTCACGCTCTGCTGATGACGCTGTTGAAAAATTCTGACCCGCTTAACAAAGTCACGATTATTCCGCGATCGGGCGGCATTGGCGGGTTTGCTCAGCAAGCCTTTAATGAAGAAATGATCGACAGCGGACTCTATACCCGATCGTGGATGACCGATCGCATCACCATGTCTCTGGGCGGTCGAGCGGCTGAAGAAGAAATCTTTGGCGAATCCGAAGTGACGGCAGGCGCTAGTGGTGATATCAGAGCCGTGGCTGACCTGGCGCGAGAGATGGTAACTCGTTATGGAATGTCTGATATGGGTTTGGTTGCCCTTGAAGGCTCCTCTTCGGGCGAAGTTTTCTTGGGTCGCGGTCTTTCGCCCCGATCAGAATATTCTGAGGAGATAGCAAACCAAATTGACGAACAGGTGCGCGCGATCGCCATGCAGTGCTATTCAGAAGCCCGTCGCCTGATTCGTGACAATCGCCCCCTAGTCGATCGCTTAGTCGAGATGCTGTTAGAGCAGGAAACGATCGAGGGCGATCAGTTCCGCAAGATCGTGGCAGATTATCGTGAAGTGCCGCAAGCCGCAGAGGTCGCTGGCTAATCGATCGGTGAATGGTGACTCGTTCGACGATAATAAACGTTTGATTTATTGCTCTAGCGAGTCACCATTCACGTTTCGAGGTTCTATCTATGACGAGCGATCGGGTTCAGCCCAAGCTGATTATTCACGGCGGGGCAGGTAGCTCCTTAAAGGGAAAAGGCGGAGCCGAAGCTGTTCGGCAGTCGCTCTATCAGGTGATTGAGGAAGTCTATCTCTTGCTGCAAGAAGGGGCAACGGCTCAAGCTGCCGTAGTGCGAGGCTGTCAGCTTTTAGAAGACGATCCGCGATTTAATGCTGGCACAGGCTCGGTGCTGCAATCAGATGGGCAGATTCGCATGAGCGCTGCTTTGATGAATGGCACGACTCAAAAGTTTAGTGGTGTGATCAATACCGCTCGGGTCAGGCATCCGATCGACCTGGCGTTGTTTCTGCAAGATTTTGACGATCGCATTCTCTCAGACTACGGCTCGGCTGAATTGCTGCGAGAATTGCAAATTCCGCTTTATGATCCCACTACCGATCTGCGTCTGCAAGAGTGGATTCAAGAACGCGCTGGGAATTTTGATAAAGCAATGGCAGGCGTGGTCGCAGAGCGCGAACTAGTCAGTGATGACGCAGGACGCGGCACGATCGGAGTAGTAGCGCTAGACAGTCAGGGCAGAATCTCCGCAGGCACTTCTACGGGGGGCAAAGGCTTTGAGCGAGTGGGGCGAGTCAGCGATTCTGCGATGCCTGCGGGAAATTACGCGACGGCACAAGCGGGCATTAGCTGCACGGGCATTGGGGAAGACATTATCGACGAGTGTCTCGCCGTCCGAATTGTGGTGCGCGTCACCGATGGGTTATCGCTAAAAGCGGCGTTTGAGCGATCGCTGACCGAGGCACACAAAAATGACCGCGATCTAGGCGCGATCGGGCTAGATGCAACGGGCGCGATCGCGTGGGGCAAAACCAGCGAAGTTCTGTTAGCGGCTTATCACACAGGCGAAAAAATTGCCGACACGCTAGATATGGCAGAAGGAATGCAGGTTTCTGCGGTCTAGTTCTGAGTCGGATTTACGATTGCTTAGAACCCTCTGACGATCGCGCCTTCAATCGCCACCCGTGCTTGATGACTTGACGCGCCCGTGCGATCGCCAAACAGTCATTAGGCACATCTTCGCTGATTGTTGAACCTGCGGCGATCGTCACATCTTCGCCAATGGTGAGCGGCGCAATCAGCGCATTATTGACTCCGGTTTTGCTGCGATCGCCGATCGTGGTGCGGTGCTTCTTCACGCCGTCATAATTCGCGGTGATCGTGCCGCCGCCGATGTTGACTTGTGTTCCGATCGTGGCATCGCCTAAATAAGATAAGTGAGAGGCATTGGTGCGATCGCCCAAAGTGGAATTCTTCAACTCTACAAAGTTGCCAATCCGACAGTCCGCACCGACTTCGGCATGACCCCGAAGATGGGCATAGGGCCCAATTCGAGCGCCAGACTTGACTACACTATCTGTCACAACCGAAAAGAGAACCGTGACATTTTCCCCGATCTGGCTATTTTCGATCAGGCTGCCCGGCCCGATGCGGCTTTTGGTTTGAATAACCGTTTCGCCTCGCAGATGAGTTTGCGGCTCAATCACTACATCGGCTTCGAGATGAACAGGGTCTTCGATCGTGATGCTGTCTGGGTCAATGAGCGTCACACCTCGCGCCATCCAATCATCTTTAATGCGGGTTTGCAAAATGCCGTAGGCGGTGGCGAGTTGTTTGCGATCGTTGATGCCCAAAATTTCTTGATAATCGTCAACATCCACCGTCATGACTGGGTTGAGATAATTTACCGCGTCGGTCAGATAATATTCTTGCTGACTGTTATCGCTCGTCAGGTTTGGCAAAACGGCTTCTAAATCTTGCCAGCGAAAGCAGTAAATTCCAGCATTGACTCGCCGATTTTGCGCTTGAGCAGGGCTACAATCACGGTCTTCTACAATCTGAGTCAGAATATTATTTCCGTTGCAAAAGACCCGTCCATATCCTTTAGGATCAGGAACCTGAGCCGTTAGAATAGTTGCAGCGTTATTGTGTTTCTGATGAGTCTCTAGTAATCGTTGCAGTGTTGCAGGTCTCAGCAATGGCACGTCGCCGTTTAAAACGAGCAAGTTTCCTTCAAACCCTTTGAGAGGCGACAGCAATTGTTGAATGGCGTGTCCGGTGCCCAACTGCTCAGTCTGCTCAACAAACTCCACCTCAGCATAGCGATCGCCCTGGCTAGTCATTGCCTCTTTGACTAAATCTGCCCGATAGCCCACAATCACCAACCGTCGCACTGGGTTGATTTCAGCCGCCCCATCTAACACTCGCTCAACCAGCGATCGACTTCCCAAGCAGTGCAGGACTTTAGGCAAGTCCGATTTCATGCGCGTTCCTCGCCCAGCCGCCAAGATTGCTACCGCTACCATCATTTTCTCTGTCAATAACTCCAACGGAGTATACCTTGCCTCTGGGCATTGTTTCCACTCAGAGCACGATACTGACAAGATAGATTTAAAGGAGGGACTAGAAGAATGAAATATACGATCGTTGTTCAGTGGTCAGAAGAAGATCAGTGTTTTGTCGTCCTGTTACCTGAATTCACAGAGGTCATGCAACCCTGTACCCACGGTGACACCTATGACGAGGCGTTTAAGAATGCTCAGGAAGTTTTAGAACTATTAGTAGAGTCAGCCTTGAAAGCAGGCGAACCTTTACCAGAACCAAAAAGGTTTGGACAAGCGCTGCAAATTGCCTGACAAAATTTTCTACGAACTTCATGATTGCCTCACCAAGTCTCAAACAAACGGCGTTATGATCGATTTCTCAGAAAGCTCTACTGTTAATCTGGCTTTGACAGAATAATAGTTTCACCCTCTAAATTTAGGAATTTGCTCAGTGACTCAGACCAACTCAGACTTCCTGACAACTGCTGACCCCGCGATCGCCGAGCTAATTCAGCAGGAGCTACATCGGCAGCAGGATCACCTCGAACTGATTGCCAGCGAAAACTTTACGTCTCCTGCGGTGATGGCAGCCCAAGGCTCAGTGCTGACCAATAAATATGCAGAGGGGCTGCCCGGTAAGCGCTATTACGGAGGGTGTGAGTTTGTCGATCGCATTGAGCAGTTAGCCATCGATCGTGCCAAACAACTATTTGGAGCCGCTCACGCCAACGTGCAGCCTCACTCAGGCGCACAAGCAAATTTTGCCGTATTTTTAGCGCTCCTCCAGCCCGGTGACACGATCATGGGCATGGATTTGTCCCACGGGGGACATTTGACCCACGGGTCGCCAGTGAATGTATCGGGCAAGTGGTTTAACGTCTCTGATTATGGGGTGAGCCAAGAAACCGAGCAGCTTGACTACGATCGGATTCGAGAGTTAGCCCTCAAGCATCGTCCCAAACTGCTGATCTGTGGATATTCAGCTTATCCACGAGTGATTGAGTTTGATAAGTTTCGCGCGATCGCTGATGAAATTGGGGCTTATTTACTAGCTGACATCGCTCATATTGCCGGACTTGTTGCCACCGGACTTCACCCAAACCCCGTGCCTTATTGTGATGTAGTTACGACGACGACTCACAAAACCCTACGCGGGCCCAGAGGCGGGTTGATTCTCACTCGTGATGCTGACTTAGGCAAGCAACTCGATAAAGCCGTCTTCCCCGGTTCACAAGGCGGGCCGTTAGAACACGTCATTGCGGGTAAAGCAGTCGCCTTTGGTGAGGCACTCAAGCCAGAGTTTAAAACCTACTGCGCCCACGTGATTGAAAACGCCAAAGCGATGGCAGCCCAGCTTCAGCAACGTCAGTTCAAAATTGTTTCGGGCGGCACTGACAATCACTTAATGCTGGTAGACCTGCGATCGATCGACATGACGGGCAAACTCGCTGACCAACTCGTGAGCGGGGTCAATATCACGGCAAACAAAAACACGGTGCCCTTCGACCCAGCCTCGCCATTTGTTACCAGTGGTCTAAGATTGGGTTCTCCGGCAATGACCACTCGCGGCATGGGCACAACTGAGTTTACGGAGATCGCGAACATCATCGCCGATCGTCTCCTCAGTCCCGATGATGAGACGGTTGCTCAAGATTGTCGCCGCCGCGTTGCTGCGCTCTGCGATCGATTTCCGCTCTATCCCCATCTTTCTCAGCCCGTCCCGGCACTGGTCTAAGCAGAAGGGCTACGATCCCAGTGTTTTTCCGGTTACTCAGTAACCAAGAAGAAATATAACAGTAGGGCATTCTGACGAGTGCCCTATTTTGTGTTTATTTAACCTAGACTTGCAGTTTTTAGGGACTCCATCCCGTCACCTACATCTCCAAACAAGTTTTTTAGCAACGCTACCAAAATAGTTGTGCTTAATAATTCTTTGCTGAGTATCATCTGAGATGTAGTAAACTCTGCCTGACAACTCAACTGTCCTCCCTACTGCTATTTCAGATGCCCTTTCATCTGTATCACTTCATTGCATTCACGGTTTCTGTGCTGGTCGTCTTCTGGAGCACCCCGCTCGTCAAGAAGATTGCCCTGCAAAGCGGACGGGTCGATCTCCCTGGAGGTCGCAAAGTCCATCAACGCCCAATGGTGCGCCTCGGTGGTGTGTCGATCTTTTTAGGAGTCGTCTCTGCACTGCTAGTTGTGTGGTGGACTGGCGGATTTGGCATCTTGCCACCCGGTAAAGAATATGAAGTCTGGGGCGTAACGATCGGCGGACTTGCTTTCTTCTTGATCGGACTCGCAGACGATTTATTTAATTTGTCGCCTAAAACACGATTAATTTTGCAAGTTATAGTTGCCAGCCTCGCCTGGAAAGCGGGGGTGCAAATTGAGTTTTTGACCAATCCGCTCTCTGGTTTGTTTCCCCTCGCTGACTGGATTAGTTTGCCGATTACGGTGATCTGGCTAGTCGGGATGGCAAACGCGGTTAACTGGATCGATGGCTTAGACGGGTTAGCGGCAGGCGTTTCTGGCATTGCTGCGGTTGTGATGCTGATCACCTGTCTCTTTATGCAACAGCCCGCAGCAGCTCTGATCGCGGCAGCGCTAGCAGGTGGAACGCTAGGATTTTTGCGCTACAACTTCAACCCCGCTCAGATTTTTATGGGGGATGGAGGAGCCTATTTTATCGGGTTCACCCTGGCTGGAGTGGGCGTAATTGGGCTGGTGAAAAGTGTGACAACGGTCGCGGTTTTGCTGCCTTATGTGATTTTGGCGGTGCCGATTATTGATATGTCAGCGGTAATTTTCGATCGCCTCCGTCACGGCAAGTCTCCGTTTATTGCTGACAAACGTCACCTTCATCATCGTCTCCTCAAGGCGGGGCTGTCTCATCGGTTAGCAGTGCTCTTTATCTACTCGCTGACTTTGTGGGTCGGTAGTTTAGCCCTGGCGGTCTCAGGAATGCCAAGTGGTTTTGCCTATGCGATCGCGGCGACGGCTCTGCTCAGTTTCACGAGTTGGCAAGTCTGGCGAGTCGCGAGATGATCAAACTTTCAGCCCCTCAGTTTTATTCTCTATGAGTTCAAGCGCAGAAATTATCAGCGTTGGCACTGAGTTGCTGCTGGGCAACATTCTTAACTCAAATGCTCAGTTCATCGCGCAGCAACTCGCTCAGTTGGGCATTCCTCACTATTATCAGACCGTGGTGGGCGATAACCCCGATCGTCTCAAGCATGCGATCGCCATTGCTTCTGAGCGATCCCAAATTCTGATTTTCACTGGAGGATTGGGCCCTACGCCTGATGATTTGACGACTGAGACGATCGCCGATTTTTTTGACACGCCACTGATTGAAAACTCAGAAGTGATTGCAGACATTACCCAAAAGTTTGCTCAACGTGGGCGAGAAATGACCGATAACAACCGCAAACAAGCGTTGATTCCCCAAGGGGCAGCAGTTCTTTACAACCCAGTGGGCAGCGCTCCGGGCATGATTTGGCAGCCGCGATCGCATCTGACCATTCTCACGTTTCCGGGTGTGCCCACTGAGATGATTGAGATGTGGCGGCAAACGGCGGTGCCTTATCTCAAAAGCCAGGGGTGGGGTTCAGAAATTATTGTGAGTCGCCTCTTAAAGTTTTGGGGGCTGGCAGAGTCGAGTCTGGCAGAAAAAGTCTCAGATTTTTTTGAGCTGCAAAATCCCACCGTTGCGCCCTATGCTAATTTTGGCGAAGTCAAACTCCGCATTTCTGCGAAAGCGCCTTCTCAAGAGGCAGCAAATCAAATCATTGCCCCGATCGAAGAACAGCTCAGGCAGATTGGCGGATTAGATTGCTATGGCAGGGATGAAGACACGATCGCGTCGGTGGTCGGTGAACTGCTCAACGTTACTCAAACGACCCTCAGTGTCGCCGAATCTTGCACCGGAGGCGGCTTGGGGCAAATGCTCACCAGCGTTTCTGGTAGCTCTCGCTATTTTTGGGGTGGCGTGATTTCCTATGACAATTCAGCAAAAGTCGCACTTTTGGGCATTGATCCCGAAACTCTGGCGCAGCATGGAGCCGTCAGCGAAGTCGTGGCGCAGCAAATGGCAGTGGGTGTACGATCGCGCCTCAACACCACTTGGGGAATCAGCATTACAGGCATCGCCGGGCCCGAAGGCGGCACTGAAACTAAACCTGTGGGATTAGTCTACATTGGGTTAGCGGGCCCGGACGAGCAGGTAACAAGCTTTGCTCATCAGTTTGGGGCACGCGGACGGGAATGGGTGCGGCACGTTAGCGCCTCTAGTGCCCTGGATCATCTGCGTCGAAAACTGTTAAGCGAACCCCTAATAAATCAGTAAACCCCTTGATCCCTGCGTGGAATTCGTTATCATTTGAGAAGCGACGAAAAAATGATCAAGGTGACAGTTGGTTTTCCGGTTACCTCCTGTTAATATTTGATCAGGTTTTTGTGAAGTTTTGGTTTTGTCTAAGTTCGTCTTAGACAGAGCAGTAAAAAGTCCAAGCGATATTCAAGGAGCCGTCTGTTCAATGGATTACATTGAAAAGGTGTTGGAAAAGCTAAAAGAATGGACTCGCAGACTCATCGAGGCGCTGCTAGGTCCAGAGGTTCAACCCGAAGCAGAGCCGATCCCAGTGCCTGTGAATGACCCGCAGCGTCGTCGATAACCTATTAATTTAAATTTGTTTGCAAAACATTTTGGTTCTTCACGGGCCCAACCTTAATCTTCTGGGTAAACGAGAACCTGGGGTTTACGGGGTTGTGACACTGGACGAAATAAATCAGATGTTGGAGCGAGAAGCTCAGGAGTTGCAGGTCAAATCTGCGGCTCTACAGTCCAACCACGAAGGGGTCTTGGTGGATTTTATTCATGCGGCCCAAGATCAGCATCAAGGAATTTTGATCAATGCTGGAGCTTATACCCATACGAGTGTGGCGATTCGAGATGCGATCGCGGCTGTCAATCTTCCAACCGTCGAGGTTCATCTCAGCAATATTTATCGTCGCGAAGCGTTTCGTCATCACTCTTATATTGCTGAGGTTGCGATCGGTCAGATTAGCGGGTTTGGTGCCGAAAGCTACCGATTGGGGTTACATGCACTGGTAGATTATCTCAAGCAGTCTTAGTCGTTCTAAAATAAATACTCTGTAGAGACGTTGGATTCAGCGTCTTTTTTAATGGAATCTATTGTGTATCTAGCAGTCAATGGCACTTTAATGCAAGAGCTGGAGTTAAATGGAAACCTGCTCTCGGTTGGGGCAACGTTTGTACGAGAAACGACGACCGAACCGGCTTATCGGCTGTGGTCGATCGACGATCGTCACCCCGCTATGCTGAAAGTTACTGAGGGCGGAGTCGCGATCGCCGTTGAAGTTTGGGCAGTTCCCGCTAGTGGAGTCAGCACTTTATTAAAATTAGAACCTGCTGGACTATGTATCGGCAAAGTTCGACTATCAGACGGGGAAGAGGTTTTGGGTGTGTTAGGAGAACCGTTTTTGTGCGAAGGAAAGCGAGAAATCACTCAGTTTGGTGGGTGGCGATCGTATATTCGTGAATTTGCAGAAGGTTAACATTCGAGATATTAAACTTTAGAGGCGATCGTTGCGTTTAGTTTTGAGGAGTCGAGATGACAGATCAAATGGATGCGGCTGAATGTGTCGATCGGATCGCTGCGCTCGTTGGATTGCCGCTTAATCCTGATCACCGTCCGGGCGTGGTGGCAAACTTTGAGCGCATTCAAGCGATCGCTCAACTCGTAATGGAGTTTCCTCTACCTGAAGAGATTGAAGCCGCACCCGTGTTTGAACCATGAACTCACCTCACCCCGATGCCACTCAGATTGCAGAAACCGTTCGACGACAAGATGTATCTGCCCGATCGGTCGTTGCGGCTGCCCTTGCCCGCATTGCAGAACACGATCAAACCTACAACTGTTTCACGACCGTTTTGGCTGATTCAGCCCTAGCCGATGCTGAGCGAATTGATCACGCGATCGCCGAGGGCAAAGAGCCAGGTGCATTAGCAGGAGTGCCATTTGCGGTCAAAGATTTGTTTGACATTCAAGGCGTGACCACATTAGCGGGTTCTAAAATTAACGCTGAAAAGTCATCTGCGAACAAAGACGCAACCCTGGTAACTCGCCTCAAACAAGCTGGGGCCGTGCTAGTCGGTGCGCTCAATATGGACGAATATGCCTACGGGTTTACCACTGAAAATGCTCACTATGGGGCATCGCACAACCCTCATGATGTCAGTCGCATTGCTGGCGGATCGTCTGGCGGATCGGCGGCAGCGATCGCATCTGGTTTGGTGCCGATCACGCTGGGTTCCGATACCAACGGCTCGATCAGAGTGCCTGCGGCTTTATGTGGAATTTTTGGGTTGAAGCCGACTTATGGAAGGCTGCCACGATCGGGTGCTTATCTGTTCTCCAGTAGTTTTGATCATTTAGGCCCATTTGCTCGATCAACTCGCGATATCGCCACCGTTTTCGATGTGCTGCAAGGATATGATGCCGATGATCCAGTTTGTAGCCAGCGTCCGCCTCAGCTTTGCACTCCAGAACTTTCAAAAGGGGCGACGGGGTTGCGAATTGCGATCGCTGATGGCTATTTTGCAGAAGGCGCAGAACCCGAAGTGTTTGCAGCGGTCGAACAGATTGCTAAAGCTTTGGGCGTAAGTCAACGAGTTACCATTCCAGAAGCCCACCGCGCTCGTGCAGCAGCGTTTGTGATTACCTCCTGTGAAGGGGCAAATTTGCATTTCGCAGATTTAAAGACGCGACCTCAAGACTTTGACCCCGCTACGCGCGATCGCTTTCTAGCAGGGTGTCTCGTTCCGGGTCATTGGTATGTGCAGGCGCAACGGTTTCGACGTTGGTATTGTGACCAAGTTCGTGAGATTTTTCAACACGTCGATATCATTCTGGCTCCGACTACGCCTTGTTCTGCTCCGCTGATCGGTCAGGAACGGATGACCGTAAACGGAGTCGAAGTTCTGGTTCGCCCAAATTTAGGAATGTTTACTCAACCGCTCTCGTTTATTGGCTTACCGATTATTTCGGTGCCGATTCAGCGATCGGGTCAGTTGCCTCTAGGTGTGCAGATTATCGCGGCTTCTTACAATGAAGCTCTAGTTTTACGAGTCGCTTCCGAGCTAGAGACACGCGGAATTGTAGCTGCCCCCGTGCCTCACTGAAAATCTATCCCATTTAAGGTTGTTATGAAGAAAACGTTATTTGTCGGCTCTCTGTTGCTGCTTACCACTGGGTTGGGGCTGAAGCCGATCGTGGCTCAAACGTTCGCCAAGCAGGTGGTCAGCCAGACACAACCCTCAGTTACTCCAGCTTCTCAGCCCAAAGTTGAGTTATTGAGTGCAGGCGCACAACCTCAGCAAGTTCTGCGCTTTAAGCCAGCGGTGAATACGATCGAGACAGCCACCATCACTTTGAATACGGCAATGGAAATGTCGATTCCAGGGATGCCTGCACCCCGATCGACCAAACTGCCTTCCACTCTGATGAAGATGGAAACGGTAGTCACCCAAGTTGATCCTAACGGTGATATTCACTATAAGTTTCGTTACACCGATGCAGACATGAAAGGCGATGCCTCAATTCCTGCGGGAGTGCTCAACACAGCGCGCGCTCAGGTGAAAAAAATAGTTGGCTTGAACGGCTCTTTTGTAATGGACGATCGGGGGCACACAAAATCCATGAGTCTGACCATTCCTAAAAGTGTCGATGCTATGACTCGCCAGATGTTAGAGCAGTCATTTCGATCGCTAGACCAGCTTTCTGTCCCACTGCCTGAGGTGGCGGTTGGTGTGGGCGCTCAGTGGAAGACGCTGATGCCCGTCAAAATCTATGGCATGATGCTCAACCAAACCGAAACCTATGAGCTAGTAAGCTTAAAAGATGGCGCTGCCACTCTCAAGGTGAGCGTTGATCAACAGGCACAGGGTCAAAAGCTGACGATACCAGGAATGCCAAAAGGGGCGAATGTGACCCTAAAATCGCTCAACACAACCGGGCAAGGAGAGAGTAAAGTGCGGTTCGATCGCTTGATGCCATCCATTTCTACGCTTTCGATGACCTCATCGGCTCAAATGCAATTGCCTAATCCTAGAACATCTGCGGTGACGACGATCGCCACCAAAACCCAAATAGAAATGATGTTGCAATCTAAATAAACGTGAGTTCGATAGAAGTGGTTCACTCCGATGATGAATTCGGGAAGCCCCCTAAATCCTCCAAAATTGGGGGACTTTGAATCGGAAATTTTGGCTTGAAGTCCCCCGAATTGGGGGATTTAGGGGGCAGAAGCCAGAACGAAGCGAAAAAACTCGTCGAACTCACGTTAAATAAAGCCAGATTTGCAATGGACATGGCAATGCCGTGTCCATTACCTTTGTTAATTTCCTTGCCCAATGCGATCGAGCAGTTTGCGAATCGTGTCGCGATCGTCTGCCATTGGCACCGCTTCTAAATAAGCTTTGAGGTCTTGACGCGCTTCGATCCAGCGATTTGTCCGAAAATAGAGAATGCCGCGATCGCGCAACTCAAATGCAGCATCGGGAAACAGGATCAAAATCCGCTCGATCGCCGTCAAGACCTTTTCCAACTCGCCGCGATTGAGATAAATCGCTTTTAAATTCGTCAACATTCTGGCTAAAAACTGTCGAGGAGTGACGGCAGCTAGAAATTGGGGTTGCATCTCAACGATCTGACCAGACATTTGGTTGAGTCGATCTTGGCAGTCTTGAGGAAACAAAATCTCACCCTGATCAAACGCATCTACAAAAATCTCCATGTCTTCTTGAATCGGACGGATCAAAAAATGTCCTGGCATTCCAATTCCCACCATCGGAAAATCTAACCGTTGAGCGATCGCCAAATACACCAGCGATAACGTGATCGGAATTCCAGTACGACGATCGATCACATCATTCAAAAAACTATTGCAAGGATCGTAGTAATTTTCAGTATTGCCAATAAATCCTAAGTTTTCATATAAATAGTGATTAATCGTTTTGACAATTTTTAACGGATAGGACTCGATCGGCAGTTGTTCTCGAATATCCTCTGCGATCGTATCTAACGCATTCAAATATTCATCGACATCTAAATCTGGATACTCTTCCTGAGCAATATAAAGAGCTGCCCGCTCCAGATTAATCTGCTCATCGGGTTGCCGAACTTCTTGATAAAAATGCTGTCTAGCTAAAGAGAAATCCATAAATAATTACTCAGTCAAAACTAAAATTTACTGCTTATAATCTCCGCCTGAGCCATATTTCCAGGCTTGAATCTGGCGATGCCAATAATACGCTTGAGTCGGCGATAAAGTCTTTACCCAGGGTTCTAGAATTTGCCCCAATGGATAGAGAACAGAATAGCCAGCCAGATTAATTGCGTGTCTCATCCAATCTAATAAAGTCAAAACTCCGACTTGCGGAAGAATTTTGAGAACGATACCCGGATGGCGAACTCCAGTCTTAATCAAAGTTTGAAACAGCGGCACAAATTGCACCACATCCTGAAGGAAGGGCTTGAGAACAGGGTCGCCAAGCTGCTGCATTTCTTGAAAGACGATCGTCAGCAGTTGATTAATTTGATTTGGCTCGATCGTTTGATCAACTCTGACGCTCATTGCCTTTTGAAACAGCCAGGTCACAGCTAAATTGGGTTGATAAGGCTGCAACGGCACCAATCCATTTCGACTCAAACTATCGCTTTCTAACGCTTCGTGAATGCCTTGGGTCAAGCGGTCCAAGTGGCGCACCATTGCCCCAAAACCGCCGAAACTCAAGGGTGATTGGCTACTGCTGCTGTCGCCTACAGGCAGAATGCGATCCCACTTAGGTTTGAGTGGGCTGTCACGATAGGATGGGAAAAACCCAAACAAAGCCCGCTGAAATTGTAGCTGAGAAAGCTCAACCTTTTGATAGTCAGGAAGCAATCGCAAATAGTCTTCAAACAGAGTTTCTAGTGTTAAGCGATCGGGGTGAGCATCCACATAAGTAAACAAATAAGTTGTCCTGCCGTCTCGCGCTGGAAATGCCTCCCAAAAATATTGGCACTGACGCTGCAACGGCGTAAACGAAACAATCAAATCGCCAGAATTATTCCCAGGAAACCCAGTTGCACAACTGCCCACCACCAAACAAACAGCATCCGGTTTTTGCCCTTGTCTGGCTTGTCGAACTATTGGCGAAAAATAGCCCATTGCATCGAGCATGAGCCGTGCCGTAAATCTTCCTTGAATAGAAACCCCATTAGGATGAATTGCCACCTCTTCAAACGGTGTTTTTTCAAATAGCATTCCACCCGCCGCGAGAAATGTTTGCTTAAGGGCTTCTAATAGCAAAATGGGATTGACCCCAATATTCAAAACATTTTCTGCAAACACATCAGAGCCACCCAAAAAGCTGACTCGGACGGGATTAAATTCACTAGAAATAGCCTTTTCTAACGCGGTTTCTGTCAGCAACCCTAACTCGATAAACACCTGTAGTTCTTTACGAGAAATGTTCCATTCTTGTTCTCGTCCTTGCAAGATTCCGCGCTCTAATAAGGCAACTCGCCAACCTTTTTGGGCCAGCGCCGCCCCGATTAAAATTCCTAATGTGCCGCCACAAATCACGACATCCCAATCAACTTTTTCTAATAAATCATCCCGATCGTGGACGACTGTAGAAACAGGTAATGTATCGTCTCGCAGCGCTTTCCATAGAGCATCCGATCGTCGCAGCCCACCCAACACATCACCCGGAAGCTGGGAGAGAATTTGTTCAGTTAGCGTCATATCAGTTGCAGCAATTCTCATCAGTCTTAAGGTATCGCGATTCAGCCTCGCTCATCAGATTCGTCAAGATACAAGTCCGCTTAAAGATCGTGAATTAGATAAGACCCGGATTTACCCTCTCCCCAAGGAGAGGGAGCTAGAGTCCGGTTCCTTTTGTCCTTGGGCAAAAGACCAAAACGTAGCCTGAATGTTGTGCGGCCTTATTTAACGTCAGTTCGACGAATTTTTTCGCTTCGTTGTCAGCGGCTTCTGCCCCCTAAATCCCCCATTCTGGGGGACTTTGAACCGGAAATTTTGGCTTGAAGTCCCCCAATTTTGGGGGATTTAGGGGGCAGCCCGGATTTGTGACCGCAGCGAAAAGCTTCATCGAATTCACATAAAGCTTCATCGAATTCACATTTATTTAATTCACGATTCTCAACAACAAAAAGGCACCCCGATCGGGGTGCCTCTTTATAATGCGGATGGCGAGACTCGAACTCGCAAGGCAAAGCCACACGCACCTCAAGCGTGCGCGTATACCAATTCCGCCACATCCGCACGGGCTGGCTGAGATGCCAGGGTTCAAATCAAATTTGACTTGAGCCTTGACTAGTATAGCAAAAAGCAACCCGATCGGCGCAAGTTTTCGCAATTTCTAATTCAGTCGTCTCAAAACTTGCCAAGGGCAACCGCTACAGCGTTCAATATTCATTACCTCACTGTCATTAGTCTTTATGTCATTTCACGCCACGCTGACCCAACTGATTGACGTTTTGGGTGCAACTGCTGAAAATTTAACTGAGCAAGCGCTGACTCAAACGGCGATCGGCATCACCATCGATAGCCGCAGTCTCAAGCCAGGAGAAATCTTTTTAGGGCTGCGCGGCGAAAAATTTGACGGGCACGATTTCGTGAGCCAAGCGTTGAAGCAGGGCGCGATAGCCGCGATCGTCGATGTTCAATTTCAAACCTCAAATCTGCCGATTCTGAGAGTAAAAGACGCCCTTGAGGCTTATCAAGCGATCGCGCACTGGTGGCGAAATCAGTTCAAAATTCCGGTAATCGCGATCACAGGTTCGGTAGGCAAAACCACGACTAAAGAATTGATCGCGGCGGTGCTGTCGAACTATGGAAACGTGCTGAAGACTGAAGCGAATTATAACAACGAGATTGGCGTTCCTAAAACCCTTCTAGAGTTGGGGCAAACTCATGATTATGCTGTCGTTGAGATGGGAATGCGGGCGCGAGGAGAAATTGCCCTTCTTAGCCAAATTGCGAGTCCTGATATTGCGGTGATTACCAATGTGGGAACCGCGCATATTGGGCGACTGGGATCAAGAACCGCGATCGCCGAAGCCAAATGTGAACTGCTGGCAGAAATGCCCCAAGATGCGATCGCGATTCTCAATCACGACAACCCATTATTAATTCAAACCGCC
Organism: Phormidesmis priestleyi ULC007; assembly: GCF_003003695.1. Classification (NCBI taxonomy): domain Bacteria; kingdom Bacillati; phylum Cyanobacteriota; class Cyanophyceae; order Leptolyngbyales; family Leptolyngbyaceae; genus Phormidesmis; species Phormidesmis priestleyi. The sequence goes on along the minus strand of NZ_PVWG01000005.1, from coordinate 65,172 downwards.
CAGACTGTTTGGCAAGGACAGACCATTACTTATGGGCTAGAAGGTGGCGACCTGCACGGGCAACTCATCGACGCTGAAACGCTCAAGGTGGGCGATCGATCGTTTCCTCTACCGTTAGTCGGACAGCACAACGCTCTAAATTATTTGGCAGCTTTGGCAGTCGCGAAAACTTTAAACCTAGATGAGTCAGCGCTTTCAGCAGGCGTGGATGTGGCAATACCGGGGGGACGATCGCGCAAATTTGAACTCGCGAACGACATCGTGATTCTAGATGAGACTTACAACGCGGGATTAGAATCAATGCTGGCGGCGCTGCAATTGTTGGCAGACACGCCCGGAACGCGTCATATCGCAGTTCTCGGCACCATGAAAGAGTTAGGAGACTGGTCTGTGCCCTTTCATCAACAGGTCGGGGCAATGGCAAAGCAGCTTAACCTCGACGGACTTTTGATTTTGGCAGACCAAGCCGAAGCCGAAGCCCTGACGATCGGAGCCGATCCCCTGCCATCTGAGCAATTTTCGACTCACGAAGCGGTCGTGGCTCGACTCAAAGAACTGGTACGATCGGGCGATCGGATTTTGTTTAAAGCCTCTCGATCGGTGGGACTCGATCGAGCGGTCGAACAGTTTCGATCTCAATTTCAATAGGCTGAAATCTGGCGCAAATCTCGGAGGTTAGGAGGCTGGCGCAAACCTCGGAGGTTTTACTTAGGAGTCAAGCATCTGCCCAAGGGTGGCTTAAACCTCCGAGGTTTTGACAAGCATCGTGACCACTGGTGACTTGAACCTCCGAGGGTTTGGCAAACTATTGGGTGCTTCCCACAGTCGCGAGTTTGACACCGCCGTTTTTGGTTCGGCTTTGGGCACTTTTGCGAACGCGATCGCTCTTGCGGGTTCCGCCTGCCATCTCATATTCGCGGCTGTCGTTGCCATATTTGCCGCTTACGCCGTTGAGTAGTTGGTCGAGCAGGTCGCCCAGGTCGCGTTCCATCTGGTCGATCTCTTGTTTGGCGATGTCGAGGGTGGCGATGGTGTCGTTGTAGTCGTTTAATTTGGCGTTTAGCTGATCGATTTGCGTGGCAAGGGTCGAAAGGTTGCGATCGTTGCCAAAGTTAAGCTGAGGATCGATGGCTTTGAGCTTCAAGATCCGCAGTTGCCCTTTGTCGAGAATGCGAGAGGTTCGCTGTGCGCGTGGCATAGTAGATGGTTCCTTTCTAGGATTCTGTACTGTTCTAGTTTGTCTTTGGTTGCTAGAAAACTGGTTGAGTGATTCGCGCAAAGATTGTGTTGTTTGTGAAGAGTTTGGCGATCGCGTCTCATGGTTTTCCGTAGTGATGTCGCGACGGCGAGTAGTTTTACTCAGAAAATTGCGGTGTTTGTGACGAAGGTTGTAACGTTTGTGGTGAATGTCGGAATGTTTGTGGCGAAGGTTGCGGTTTTCACGAAGAACGGCTTAGCGATCATGACAACAACCTGAACGGATACGGCGACAAGCCAAATGGATAGGATGCCACTCGTCTACTTCTCGAATCTCTTTGTCAAACTAGAAACATCCTTCTGACTTCTCAATCCCTCATTCTCACGTCTTATGACTCCTTCCTCTGTTCTTGAACTTATCGATCGTGCCTACACCGAAAACTTGAAAGTGCTTGACCTGTCGGGGCAGAAACTCACGGAGGTACCGCTAGAGATCGGGCGATTGACCCAGTTGAAAGCGCTTAACCTCTATCACAACCAAATCACTGTTATCCCGGACGCGATCACTCAACTGACCAATCTCACACAGCTTGACCTCCGGGACAACCAAATCACCATTATCCCGGACGCGATCACTCAATTGACCAATCTCAAAGGGCTTAATCTCCGGGACAACCAAATTACTGTTATCCCGGACGCGATCACTCAACTGACTAATCTCAAAAGCCTTGCCTTGGAAGATAACCCCATTCAGAATGTGCCGCCTGAAATTGTTCGTAAGGGTTGGGGTGAACATGAAGGGGAAGACGGTGAGCCGCAGGCAATTTTCGCCTACCTCAAATCTGTCTTTAATCGCCCATTAAATGAATTAAAAATCCTCCTCATCGGCGAAGGTGATGTCGGCAAAACCTCCCTCCTCAAACGGCTCACCCAAGACACCTTCAACCCCAACGAACCCAAAACTCCCGGCATCAACATCCAACCCTGGCGACTGCCCAACAGCGACCAAACCATCCAGCTTAATCTCTGGGACTTTGGCGGGCAGCGCGTCATGCACAGCACCCACCAATTCTTCCTCACCAAACGCAGCCTCTATCTCCTCGTCCTTGACAACCGCAAAAACGAACCGCAAAACCGCGTCGAATATTGGCTCAAGCTCATCGAAACATACGGCGGCAACTCCCCCGTGATCATCGTCGGCAACTGCTCAGACGAACACCCCCTAGAACTCAAAGCCCGCACCCTCAAAAAGAAATACCCCCAAATTAAACAAGTCCTCTCCACCTCCTGCAAAACAGGCGACGGCATCGACAAACTCTGGCAAGCAATCGCCAACCAAATCGACCAAATCCCCCACATCCGCGATCTCTTCCCCCAAGCCTGGTTCGACATCAAAACCCAACTCGAACAAATGCGAACCAGCTACGACTTCATTTCTTACGAAAGATACCAAACCCTCTGCACCCACGCCGAAATCGATACCCCTCAAGACCAAGAAATCCTCGTCGAAGTCCTCCACGACCTTGGCATTGTCCTCAACTACCGCAACGACCCCCGCCTCAGCGAAACCAACGTCCTCAACCCCGAATGGGTCACAAGCGGCGTATACGACATCCTCAACAACCATGACCTCATGGTCAACAAAAAAGGTATCCTTGCCCTCCCCGACCTCAGCACCATCCTCAAACAACCCGATCGCTATCCCCAAAACAAACGCCCCTTCCTCATGCAACTAATGGAGAAGTTTGAACTCTGCTTTCCCCTCGACGGCTACAGCGGCGATCGTTACCTCATCTCTGACCTCTTACCGATCGACGAACCCGACGTAGACACCTACGAAACCGCCCCGCTCCACTTCCAATATCACTACGACATCCTCCCCAGCATCATCATCTCCCGCTTCATCGTCCGCAACCACACCCTCATCTACAAAACCATGCGCTGGCGTAGCGGAGCCGTCCTCACCCGTGACAACAGCAAAGCCCTCGTCCGCGCAGACGAAGAAGACAACATCATCAGCATCAAAGTCCAAGGCTCCCGCACCAGTTCTCTACTCAACCTGATCCGCGCCGACTTCACCAAACTCCACACCAACCTAGCCGTCCAAGAATTCCTAGTCATTCGAGAAATTGTCAACGGCAAACCCACCAAACGAGAAGTCCCCGTCGATTACAATTACCTCTGCAAACTTGAACACGAAGGCACCGTAGAAGCCTCCCTCCCCCGCCTCAAAGGAACCTACAATCTTCGCGACCTCCTCGAAGGCGTGGAATCCCAAGCAAATCGCCAAAATAACCTCAACGATCGCCTCGATCGCAGTGAAAGAACCCGCAGCGATCAACCCCTCCGCCCTCTACCTAAACCTCACCAGCGTCCCGGCTTAGTCAAAACAAGTGTCGTAATGCTCGTCGTTCTAGGAGTCGTCGCCGCAATCTTTGCAGCGATCGCCCATTACGTCCCCGGATTAAATCTGGTTGTGACCATGATGGCAGTTCTAATCGCTTTCGGTGGAATCGGCATCTTCATCCTAAGAACCACAGGCATCATCGACAACAGCACCTTTCAAGAAACCTTGGATGGCTTCTGGAAAGCTGTCCCCTTCCTCAAAGACCACGACCCAGAAGAGAACCACGATCGTAAGCTGCCTCCCAAATCCGATGAGAAAAAATAATGAATCTCTCAATCGTTACCATTAGACCAAACTCATCGTCTCAGCGAGGGACTCATGCAAACGATCGCCTCCTCATCCCCAGGCAAAACAGAGATGAAACAACAGCATGATCGATCGTGACCTGACTCTCGACACAAGACACCTTGCCAAACACCTGCCCAACACCCCACAAATGCAAAAGCTCCTAGAGCAAGAAGGCAGCGTCCATCTCTTCCACGATCGCGCCACACTCAAAACCGTCGCCACAGCCATTTTACAGAACGGCGAATTTACAGGAACCCTGCGGGGACACGATCGCTACGGACTCTACTTTGCAGAACCCATTGGCTATCGACTCGACGCAGACGGCAACCAAACCCTGCTCTATTATGGAGAAATGAAGATCAAAGGAGACAAATATCATGTTATCCCCCGCACTCGCCCTAGCCGATAACTGGGACTTCACAGAACTCTGGGTCGATCCAACCGCCTCTCCCCCCTACGTTCTGATCCTGCTCTGCGACGAACAGGAGAACTGTAGCATCTACGATCCAGCACAAAACTATCAAGTTGTCTTTACCGGATCTTCCTACCAAGCCGCAAAACTCTGGCTCCTCGAAGATGAATACGAGCGAGTTGAAGGACAGCTCAAAGCCGAAAAAGTTGCCTAACCCCACCTCGCTGCAAGCCAGATTGTGTTTAAGCACCTGTTCAGGGTTGACTGCGGTTGCTACGCAGTTTCCCAAGGGGTAATCGCTTCCGTCACCATCCCAGCCTCAACGACCCCCACAATCCCGCCGCCGTCGAAGCCTACGAAGTCTGCCGCAAGCACGTCTGGGACGCATGAGAAACCCAACTGGCAAATCATCCAAGGTTAGAGCGTGTTTGAAACGTGTCGTTCATTGCATTCACCCGCCCCTCGACTGAAAGTCGGGGCTAACCCGATAAAGTCCACTAAAGGGACTGAAAGAGCCTCAAATAGACTGTCTTAGTCCCTTCAGTGGACTTCGCACCGTTAGCCCGGACTTTCAGTCACGGGCGGGACAGCATCGAGAGCGAAGGAACTTCTTATACTGTTCAAACATCTTCTCAGCTCAATTTCATCAACTCCAAACGCTATCATCACAGTTAGAAGCCATACTGATTGCCGCTGCCAATCCGCCCTACAACGTCAGATATCCAGCGAGGGACTCATGCAAACGATCGCCTCCTCATCCCCAAACAGACCAGCGAACACCTCAACCTAGTTGCCGCCAAAATAATGCTGGCTGCCTTTCCAGACCGAATTCACGGAATTTTCTTCATTAGCTGAGACCTTGCACCCACTCAATCAGCCCCGTTCGATCGAGTCGTTTTTAGCTCAGACCCGCCCGTGATTTTCAATCACGGTCTAACGGTGCGAAGTCCACTGAAGGGACTGCAAGAGGATTTGAGGTATTCAGTCCGTTTCAACGGACTTCGCAAGGCTAGCCCGGAATTCCATTCACGGGCGGGACACAATCGCAGTGAAGAGGCTGGTGCAAAATCTCAGTTAACCTCCGCCGGATCATGCTATCGACTATTTGAAGCCTCTCGATCGCGTCGTCGAGCAATTTCGCTCACAATATCTGTAGCCCCTACTCCTGCGGGCATATCTTTCTCCGACTTGTGGAGGATGCTGAAACCCTTTTAAGTCAGTCATCCTGACAGCAAGCGTTGTTCTACACAATTACAGAGCTTGGCTGGCGCAATTGCTCAGTTGCGCGGGTTTGGTAATGGAGAGGAAATTCCTATGTTTCAACTTTCAAAAATTACTTGGGAACTCAGTCAGATCCCCTGGCTGATGCAGATTCCCGTCGATCCGGGGGTTAACACTCCCGAACAGGCAGCATTAGTATTTTCAGGTCCAAGATTTTTTGTAGCTCTAATTTCAGGACTTGTATTAGCGTTTGCATTTCAGATTCTGTTAACAAACTTGTCCGTTGCGGCAGGTATTTCATATTTAGGGCGTTCTTCTGACTCTGATCAGGATCACAATCCTGAATCAGGCAGCGTAGGTGGAACCATTCGTAAAATTGAATTTGCGGTTGGCTTATGGACACTCATTACCGTTAGCATTGCTCTATTTGTTGCCTGTCTGCTGGCAGTGAAGCTGAGTTTGTTGAGCAGTGCAGTTTTGGGTGCGATCGTAGGTCTGGTAATTTGGGGCGCTTACTTCGTCCTTTTGGTGTGGTTTAGCTCAACCACAGTTGGTTCTCTGATTGGCTCATTGGTGAACAGCGCTACCTCTGGGTTTCAGGCAATTTTGGGCACAGCAACAGCAGCAGTTGGCGCTAAAGCGATCAATCAGCAAGTCGTTTCTACCGCAGAAGCGGCGGCGGCAGCAGTTCGGCGAGAGTTGGGGAACGCAGTTGATCCGATCCACGTTCGCGACTCGATCGAAGACTATCTCGAAAAAATTCGTCCGCCTCAGTTAGATGTGTCTCGGATTCGAGGAGAGTTTGAGAAACTTGTCAACGACCCAGAATTGCAGTCAATCGCCGGAAGCACGTCTCCGACTGAAGTCATGGAGCGGTTGCGGCACATCGATCGCAACACATTCTTAAATCTGATTAGCAGCCGCACTGACTTATCTAAGCAAGACGCAAATCGATTAGTCGATCAGTTAGAGTCGGTTTGGCAAAAAACACTCGGTCAGTTTCAGCGCAAAGATCCCACCGCAGAAATGATGGAGTATTTAAAAACTGTCCAATCGGGTTCAGTCAACACCAACGAGCTAAACGCCAAGCTCGATCGACTGACCGAAGAAGTCCGCCGACAGGGGCAAATGTTGGAAAATCCTCAGCAGTCTGGACTAGCTGCAACGAGTCAGCCGCCTAAAGAGCAACTGAGTATGGTCGATCGGGCGATGCAGTTTGCCACCCTGATGGGCACTGTGATGGGACGCACCGACCTCGCGGATCTAGATGTCGAGAAGATTTTAGGACAACTTCAGACCGCAAAAGATAAAGTGACTCAGGGCGCTCAACAGGTCGGAAGTCAGGTGGCTGAAAAGGCTCCAGGCTTTAGCCCGATCAAAGCAGATGTCGAAAATTATCTACTCAACGCCTACTCTTGGCACCTGAATCGAGAAACCTTAGAAACCGAATTTAGAGACGTTCTCTACGATCCCGAAGCCAACCCCGCGATCGTGCGTCGTCAGCTAGAGCAGTTAAACCGGACTGACTTTGTAAATCTGCTAACTCAACGAGGCGACCTTTCTGTTGCCAGAGTTGCAGAGGTCGCTGATCAGCTAGAAACGATTCGCACTGCCATTTTAGGAACGGTGCAAGCCTCTGACGAACAAGGTCAGTCTCAAGATCTGCGGGGTCGCCTTGAGAATTATTTACGCTCAACTGATAAAGCCGAACTCAATCCTGACGGCATCGAGCGAGATCTCTCCCTAATCCTGCAAGACCCCGAAGCGGGTTACGATGCATTAAGCAGCCGTTTGAGTCAGTTCGATCGAGACACGATCGTGCAATTGTTGGCACAACGCTCAGATATATCGCAAGAAGAAGCCGAGCGCATCGTTGGACAGGTCGAAAGTGTGCGCGATCGCACCCTCAATACCGCAAAGACGGCTCAAGAGCGCGTCAAATCTGAAGCCGACGCATTGCGAATTAGAGTCGAGTCTTATCTGCAAAACACTAACAAAGATGAACTCAACCCTGACGGCATCAAGCGCGATTTCAAACTTCTGTTAGACGATCCGCAAGCAGGAGCATCAGCGTTGCGCGGTCGGCTCAGTCAGTTCGATCGAGACACCCTCGTGCAGTTGCTTGCCCAACGTAAAGACATGACTGCCGAAGAAGCCGATCGGGTGATCAGTCAGCTTGAAGACGTGCGGCACAACATTCTCCATTCGCCTCAAATTGCTGCCGGAAAAGCAAAAGAGCAAGTGGATCAAGTCACGGTCAAAATCTCAGACTATTTGAAAAACACCAACCTGAAGGAACTCGACCCCGACGGCATTAAGCGCGATTTAAATACGCTGCTGCACGACCCCAAAGCAGGAGCCTACGCACTGGGGACGCGGCTCTCTCAGGTCGATCGTGAAACCCTGGTTAAACTTCTTAGCCAGCGCCAAGATCTGAGCGAAGAGCAAGTCAACCAGGTGATCGATCAAGTTCAATCGTCGCTTCGCAGCATTGCTCGTGCGCCTCGTCGTCTGGCAACCCGGACTCAGCAGCGAGTTATGAACTTTGAATCAGCTTTAGAAGGCTATCTCCGCAACACTCACAAGGCTGCCCTCAACCCCGATGGCATTAAGCACGATTTGCACATCCTGCTGCGTGACCCCCGATTGGGATTGAGTAACCTCGGAACTCGCGTTGCCGAAATCGATCGCCCGACGATCGTCGCGCTCCTATCCCAGCGTCAAGACATGACCGAAGAAGAAGCTAATCGCGTCGTCGATCAAGTTCTCTCGGTGCGTGAGCAGTTTATGGCGCAAATCCAGGGCATTCAAGACCGCCTTCAGTCTGTAGTTGACGGCATCTTTGCGAGAATTCGGGACTATCTGAATTCCCTCGATCGCCCCGAACTCAACTATGAAGGCATTCGTCAAGACGTGCGGACAATGTTCCACGACCCCCAAGCTGGATTTGATGCCATGCGCGATCGGCTCGGCAGCTTTAATCGTGAAACGCTGGTTGCCCTTCTTAGCTCTCGTGAAGACATCTCAGAAACCGATGCTAACCGCGTCATCGACCAAATCGAAGGCGCACGAAACACCGTTTTGCAACGAGCAGAGCGCGTTCAAGAAGAGGCCCAGCGTCGCCTAGAAGCGGTCAAGCGGCAGGCGAAAAAACAGGCAGAAGAAACCCGTAAATCAGCCGAATCAGCCGCCTGGTGGTTATTTGGCACCGCCATCATTTCTGCGGCGGCCTCCGCGATTGCAGGCGCGATCGCAGTTCTATAAACGATGGCTCTTGGTTAATCTCACGACACAGCCTCCCGATCGGGAGGCTTTTTTAATCGCGTCAATGTCAAAATAGAGCCAAGAAGTCTCAGAGGACATCGTTGTGGTGCAATATAATCCGTTGCAATCTCTGCCGACCGAAGACGATCTGCCCGACAGTGACGATACCCCAGTGGATAATGAACTTCAAGTCCTGATTCCGAGTTTGTTGCGATCGATTCTCGCTCTCTTGTGGGCAGACCGAATGGATTGGTTTTTTGGGGTCAACATGGGCGTTTATTATGAAGTTGGGCAACCTGCGATCGTGCCAGATGGCTTTCTAAGTTTGGGCGTTCCGCGTCAAAAACGGGAAAACGGGAGACGAAGTTATGTGATCTGGCAGGAACAAGTTGTGCCTCAGTTGGTTTTAGAATGCGTCTCTCAAACCTATGGCGGCGAGTATGACAACAAAATAGCAAAGTATGCCAACATAGGCGCACTCTACTACATCATCTACAATCCAGACTATGGACGGCGCGACCAGCACGACTCGTTTGAAGTCTATCGTCTAGTCAACGGACACTACCTACGACAGTCAGGAAATCCTGTCTGGATGCCCGAATTAGCGCTAGGCATCGGAGTTGAACAAGGAACGTTTGAAAGCTGGACACAAAATTGGTTGTATTGGTATGACCTACACGGGCAACGTCTTCCGACACCTGACACGATCATTGCGCGAGAGCGACAGCGGGCAGAACAAGAGCGACAGCGGGCAGAACAAGAGCGACAGCGGGCAGAACAAGAGCGGCAACTCCGAGAAGATTTACTAAATCGTTTACGAGAGAAGGGAATTGACCTTGACGATCTCTAGCCCGACTTCGCTTAGACAAGTTTTAGTTTGCAAAATCGGTTGCCTCGCTATCATCTAAGTAGTTTATAAAACTCAACGACCTAAGCGCGATAAAATCAAAACCTTAAAAGAGCTTCGGAGGCTGAACCCTTCGATCGTAGGAAACCAACCGTCATGGCGTTAATTGTTCAGAAATATGGGGGCACCTCGGTGGGATCGGTTGATCGCATTCAAGCGGTCGCCCAGCGAGTCATCAAAACCGTCAACGCTGGAAATTCAGTCGTCGTCGTCGTTTCCGCGATGGGCAAAACCACAGATGGGTTAGTCAAATTAGCTAACCAGATCTCCACCAACCCCAGTCGGCGCGAGATGGATATGCTGCTCTCAACGGGTGAACAGGTGACGATCGCTCTCCTCAGCATGGCGCTGCAAGCACTCGGACAGCCTGCCGTTTCTCTGACTGGCGCACAAGTTGGCATCGTCACCGAAGCCCACCACACCCGCGCCCGAATTTTGAACATCGCCACCGATCGCTTAGAGCGTCATCTCAAAAGTGGTGAAGTGGTAGTCGTCGCCGGATTTCAGGGGGTCAGCCGCACCGAAGATCTAGAAATTACGACGCTCGGTCGAGGCGGCTCAGACACGTCAGCCGTCGCCCTTGCCGCCGCCCTCAAAGCTGACTTTTGCGAAATCTACACCGATGTTCCGGGCATTCTCACAGCAGATCCGCGACTGGTCGAAGACGCTCAATTAATGACCGACATCACCTGCGATGAGATGCTAGAACTCGCCAGCTTGGGGGCAAAAGTTCTGCATCCTCGTGCGGTTGAGATCGCCCGTAACTATGGAATGCCGCTTGTCGTGCGTTCTAGCTGGACAGACGATCCAGGCACTTGGGTGACTTCTCCGACTCCACAGCCGCGATCGCTCGAAGGATTAGAAATTGCCCGTCCGGTCGATGCTGTCGAGTTTGACACCGATCAAGCCAAAGTTGCTTTACTGCGAGTGCCCGATCGTCCAGGGGTTGCCTCGCGCTTATTTGGTGAGATTGCAACTCAGAGTTTAGATGTTGACTTAGTGATTCAGTCAATTCACGAAGGCAATACCAACGACATTGCATTTACCGTTAGAAAAAATTCTCTCAACCGTGCAGAAGCGGTTGCCAATGCAATCATTCCAGCGTTAATGGGCAATCAGGCTTCTAGTTTAGAAAAAGCTCCAGAAGTAATGGTCGAGCAGCAGATCGCCAAAGTGACGATCGCTGGAGCCGGGATGATTGGTCGTCCGGGAGTCGCTGCCCAAATGTTCTCGACGTTAGCCAATGCTGGAATCAATATTCAGATGATCTCGACTTCTGAGGTCAAAGTCAGTTGTGTGATTGATCAGAAAGATTATGAAAACGCGATCGCGACGCTCTGCCAAGCGTTTGAAATTACTCAGTCAGCGATCGATCATCAGCCCAAAACCCACGACTCAACCTTCAACACTCAAAATCCCGTTCGCGGGGTTGCGTTGGATCTCAAGCAAGCCCAGTTAGCGATTCGTCATGTGCCCGATCGTCCGGGTATGGCTGCAAACGTCTTCCAACTGCTTGCCGATCACAATATCAGCGTCGATATGATCATCCAATCTCAGCGCTGTCGAGTGCTCAATGGCATCATGACACGCGATATTGCCTTCACTGTTGCCCAAATGGATGCAGAAGCGGCTCGGACTGTTTTAGAAAAAGCGGCTCCTGAATTAGGTTATGGTGAAATTTTGGTGGATGTGGTGATCGCTAAGGTCAGCATTGTCGGCTCAGACATGGTTGGTCAACCCGGAGTCGCAGCCCGGATGTTTGACGCATTGTACAAGCAGAAGATTAATATTCAAATGATTGCAACTTCTGAAATTAAGGTCAGTTGTGTCGTCGCAGAAGATCAGGGAGTGCTGGCGCTGCGAGCGATTCATCATGCCTTTGGTTTAGCAGGAAGCCAGACCATCCAGGTTTCAGCCTAAATAGCCCGTTAGCACTCTAAGTTATTCGTGAGAGCGCAAAAGAAATATTGGCGAGACGCGATCGCAAAGAAGCGTGAGTTTTCGATACTTGACAATCAAAACTAGCTGTGTTTGTATTGAGTCATGCAGATGAATATCAATTCCTAGATGTTCGTCTCATGGGCACTATCTCTGATCCTCAAGTCAATGCACACCCAGTATTCTGGTCTAGCGTTTTCTGAGATGTGAGATTCTATTTCGGGTAAACGCTGGTTCAGCATACTGGGTATGCGCTGGTGTGAGGCTTTGAGATAGTGCGTTTGAGACGTTTACCATTAGGTGACAAGTTAGTGATTTCCTCAACAAGTGGGAAGGAACTGATTATGTCCGATATTCCGATGCTACTAAACTCTAGTAGTCAAGGAAATTTGACATGAACTCTAAGCAAAGAAAGTCTAAAAGAACTCAATTGACCCACAAGTTTGGTTCTCATTGTTTTTGGAGTGGGCGTTGCTTGCTCACAGAAGAACTGACCCTCGATCACCTGATACCGAAGAGTCGAGGTGGCTCCAATTCACTAGAGAACTTACGACTCGCCTGTTTTTCATGCAACAACTCTCGTGGAGATAGCCTTTTTCCACCTCGACAGTCATGTAAGTAGCTGGGTCGCCCTTCTTCTCCAACCTCTTTTCTGCCCTAGAAGAGGGGATCTGGATCGCTCCCCTTCTCACGGCATGGAAGAAAAGGTTGGGGGATGAAGGTGTTACAGACAATTGCGCTTTCTTGTTTCCACCCAAATCAGTTTTTAGTTAATACAACCAGAAAAAATGCACAAACTTTTGATGTTTAATGACGAGAAACTTCTGCGTCGATCGCTCACCCATCGTTCCTACGTCAATGAAAATCCTGGAGAAAATGGAGACAACGAGCGACTGGAGTTTTTAGGTGATGCAATCCTCAATTTCGTGAGTGGCGAGTATCTTTATCGGGTTCATCCTGAACTGGGAGAAGATGAAATGACCCGACGACGAGCCGCACTCGTAGACGAAAGACAATTGGCTAAATTTGCCACTGAGGTTGGTCTAGATTTCAGAATGCGATTAGGGCAAGGTGCAATCCGCGATGGTGGCTATCAAAATCCGAATCTTCTTAGCAGCACTTTCGAGGCAGTCGTTGGAGCTTATTATTTAGACCACGATCGAGATATTGAAGCATTGCGTCCTTTAGTCGAACAACTGTTTAACTCTGTACCTCCAGAAGTGATGATAGTTCGCTCAAATGTAGACTCAAAAAACAAGTTTCAGGAATTCGCGCAGGCGAATGATGCAACAATTCCGAAGTATGTCACAGAACAAATAGGTGGAGCAGACCATGCTCCTGAGTTTGCTTCTAGAGTTTATGTGGGCAACAAACTTTACGGTGAAGGGAAAGGTCGTAACAAGAGAGATGCAGAAAAACAGGCGGCTGAAGATGCTATGTCCAAGTTGAAGAAACGAAGCTTGCTTTGATACAGCAAATTAACGAAGGCGTAACTGAAATTTTACCCATCAGCGTTGATACCCATTTGATTTGTGAAGGCGGCAGATCCGCATGAGAGCGGCAGTGCCATGCCCGGACAAAAAGCATGGCATGCCGTGCCCCGTCGGATTGAACGATCGATCGCAATTGCCTCCGAAATTGGTATGAACAAATGGAAGCAGGTGTGTTCGCCTTTGGGCACTAAAAAAACGTCAGTTCGACGAGTTTTTTCGCTGCGTTGTCAGCGGCTTCTGCCCCCTAAATCCCCCATTCTGGGGGACTTTGAACCGGAAATTTTGGCTTGAAGTCCCCCAAACTTGGGGGATTTAGGGGGCACGACAAACTGTAACGAAGCCGTCGAATTCACGTTAAAAAAGGAGCCGAGCGCGCTACACGATCGACCCCTTTCAAATTAATTTAAGTGGGGACTACATCATACCCATACCGCCCATGCCGCCCATGCCGCCCATACCACCCATGCCGCCCATGCCGCCCATACCACCCATATCAGGGGCACCACCACCGGCCGCAGACTTCGGCTCAGGTTTCTCGACGACGAGCGCTTCTGTAGTCAGCACCATACCTGCGATCGAAGCCGCATCTTGCAGCGCCGATCGGACGACTTTTGCCGGATCGACAATTCCAGCAGCTACTAAGTCTTCATAGGTGTCGGTTAGCGCGTTGTAACCCATGTTGAAGTCTAAACCACGCACTTTCTCGACGACGACAGAGCCTTCAACCCCTGAGTTGTCGGCGATTTGTTTCAGAGGCGCTTCTAACGCTTTCATCACAATGTTTGCGCCGATCGCCTCTTCATCGATCAAGGTTTCTTTCAACGCTTCGAGCTTGACAGCTAAGTGAAGCAGCGTAGCGCCGCCTCCCGGAACAATGCCTTCTTCGACTGCCGCTTTGGTGGCGTTGAGTGCGTCTTCGATGCGAAGCTTGCGGTTTTTGAGTTCGGTTTCGGTAGCGGCACCGACTTTAATCACCGCGACACCACCCGCGAGTTTCGCAATTCGCTCCTGAATTTTTTCGTGGTCGTAGTCGGAGTCAGAGCGCTCCATTTCACTCCGCAGTTGAGCGACTCGCTTCTGAATGTCAGCCGCATTATCGCCACCTGCCACGATCGTGGTGGTATCTTTCGTGATCGTGACTTTGCGAGCAGAACCCAGCATTTCTAACGTCACCGTATCCAGGCTCAAGCCCATTTCTTCAGAAATCACCTGACCATTGGTGAGAACGGCAATGTCTTGCAGCATCGATCGGCGACGTTCGCCAAAGCCAGGAGCTTTAATCGCTGCCACGTTTAGTACGCCGCGCAAACGGTTAACTACCAGCGTAGCCAGGGCTTCTCCTTCAATGTCTTCGGCGATGATTAGCAGAGGTTGACCCGCGCGGGCAATCTTCTCCAAGACCGGAATCAAGTCTTGAATTGAGCCAATCTTTTTGTCTGCGAGTAAAATCGCGACATTCTCGAATTCGGCGATCAGACGCTCAGTGTCGGTGATGAAATAAGGGGAAAGATAGCCGCGATCGATCTGCATCCCTTCAACCAAATCCATCTCGGTGGCGAGAGACTTTGATTCTTCGACCGAGATCACGCCGTCTTTGCCGACTTTATCCATCGCTTCAGAAATCATCGCCCCGACTTCTTCGTCACCGCCAGAAGAAACGGTTGCCACTTGGGCGATCGCGTTGCCTTCAACAGGCTTGGCCACGGCTGCGATTTCTTCGACAATCTTGGCGACAGCTTTTTCAATGCCGCGTCTCAAGCTGACTGGGTTAGCCCCTGCCGCTACGTTTTTCATGCCTTCACGAATTAGCGCTTGGGCAAGCACCGTTGCGGTCGTAGTGCCGTCTCCAGCCAAATCTTTGGTTTTAGAGGCGACTTCACGAATCAGCGCCGCACCTGTGTTTTCGAGCGGGTCTTCGAGTTCGATTTCTTTGGCGATCGTCACCCCGTCATTGACGATTTGAGGTGCGCCAAACTTCTTTTCTAGCAGTACGTTGCGCCCCTTGGGACCCAGCGTGACTCTCACAGCATCGGCAAGAGCGTTTACTCCACGCTCAAGCGACTGACGAGCTTCATCTTTAAAGACAACAATCTTTGCCATATTCAGTTTCCCAGTTCTCTACCTAGAAATTTAGCACTCGTTAAGGCAGAGTGCTAATTAAGATTAGATCGGAAAACCGTACGACATGGGTAAATAATCTTCAAACAGGCCCGATCGACTGACATACCGATTTGATTGACGTGACAGATTCGCATGAGGACACGGCAGTGCCATGTCCCTACCACCGTTTGATCGGTTGCAATTATTTTTGAAATTGACATAACATCATGAAATTTTTCACTCAGCCGACGGGTTGGCAAACTGTGCTGGTCTTAACGATCGGAATTTTGGCAGTTTCGACCGCAGCAGTTTTAGTTCGGTTGGCGACTCGTGAAGCCCAGCTTTCGGCCGTCGGATTTAGTTTAGTGTTAGCTGCGTCTCGGTTAATCATTGCTTCTGGGGTGCTGCTTCCTACCTGGCAAACTATTCGTCGCAACCCTCCCACTCGATCGGCATGGCGCTATGCAACAGCCGCCGGAGTTGCGCTTGCCGCTCACTTTGCCACCTGGATTACGTCGCTGTCTTATACGTCGATCGCGGCTTCTACCACGATCGTCACGACGACTTCGATTTGGGTAGCGTTGCTTTCGTGGCGGTGGTTTGGCGAGAAACCCAACCGGGTCACGCTAGCAGGCATCGCGATCGCGCTGATTGGCGGCATCACGATCGGATGGCAGACTTCTGAGGCGACAGGCACGAATCCGCTTTTAGGCAATGGGCTGGCATTGGTCGGAGCCTGGACAGCCAGTTTATATCTTTTGCTAGGACGAGAGGCACAGCGACGGGATTTAGATGTGAGGAGCTATGTCACGATCGCTTACAGTGTGGCAGCGATCGTACTGTTGCCTTTACCCTTGCTTGCGGGAGCTTCCTACACGGGCTATTCACCGCTCACTTATGGATTGATTTTGCTGATGGCGATCGTGCCTCAGCTCATCGGACACACTAGCCTCAATTGGGCGGTTTGCTGGGTGTCTCCAACGTTGGTATCGGTGCTAACTTTGTTTGAGCCTGTTGCGTCGAGCGGGTTGGCATTGGTGCTGTTTGGAGAAGTGCCAGGAATCCAAGTGCTTATCGGAGCAATGATTTTGTTGATAGGGGTGGCAATCTCGATCGCCGCTAACCGATAAATTCTCTTTGACTTCTATCGACTCGCGGTTTCTGGCTTGATAGGGTTTGTGGCTTTCACGAGTCGCATCCGCTCAAAGCTGAGAGCAGTCACCCCGATCGTCACCAGCAAAATGCCAAACACTTGCACCTGCTGCAATTGACTATGAATGATAATAGCCGCCAAAACTGCTGTGATCACCGGGCCGCTAGAGGCAATAATCGACGATCGGGCCGCGCCCAGATACCGCACCCCAAAGTTATTACTCAGATAGCCGACTAGCGTTAATGCGCCCAAAACCAACCCACCGACAAAAAATCCTAGCCGCTTTTCGGGTAAGATGACGACTCCCAACTGGAGCGGCAGCGTCAGGCTGAGGCTCGACAAAAACAGAATCGTGACAAACTGCACCAGACTCACCGGAACGGGATGCAGTTTACGAAAGCCAAGCTGCATAAAGATCAGATAAAACGCAAACGCAATTCCTGCCAAAATAGCCGCAAAGACTCCACCAGAAGTCACCATGCTAGTCCTTGCTAAGTTGGGCAGTGCCGCCATAATCACGCCTACCAAAATCGCCACCATCACCGCTAAACGTAACCGAGTCGGACGATCACCAAAGAGCCACCACGCTAACGGCACGGTTACTAACGGATACATAAATAGAATTGTGACGGCAGGGCCAGGGCCGATTTGCCCGATCGCAATATAGATCAACACCTGCGACAGAAACAAAAAGCCACCACTGCCAATCACGTTAAACAGCGCCCGACGATCGCGATCAAGCACCAATTTTTTGATGTCTCTCCAAACTTGTGGGTAGATAAATGCGGCGATCGTAGCCATCAAGGGCACCACAATCAGCATTCGCATCCATAAAATTAGCAGCGAGTTGCCAAGACTGGGCTGAATGAACCCGCCAAAAGGCATCAGTCCCAACAAGCTAATCGGGCTGCCAATAATGATTTTGACGACCACATTGTGAACCGACAGCGCCAAGGTAGAGATCAACACAAACCATAGCCCGATCTGAAGCTGAGACCGCAGACGAGGTTCTGCGTTGAGCGGCAAAGGAGCGGCAGGAAATTCTAGTGGAATGGGCTGCGCTTCGAGGGCTTGTGAATGGGTTTGTAGGGTCTGATATCGGGCTTGCAGGTTTGCAATATCTTGAATTAGCTGCATCTTCTCAATTTGCAGCCGAGTCACATCTTGAGACAATTCATTGGCCGTGTTGTGTTGCAGTTCCTTTAGATCCTGGGTGCCTGAACCCAAACCAAATTTTTCTGGTTTAGCATTCTCATTCCCTGAGGGGTTCGATCGACTATCCTCACCCATTGAATTTCTATCCTCTAGCCTGTAGTGCACAAATCATCGTTTAGTCTTCACAAAAGCTTTCATTTCCTTGTTTGCTATTGTTCCCCATAAATTACAAGATCTGCACGAAATAGGTTGTGATCAAAAACTGAGCGACGGCGAAAATTGTGGCACTTAGCCCAGCCGCGATCGGAATGGTAACTAACCAGGTTAAACCAATCGATCGCAAGGTTTTAAACTGAATTGATTTTAAGCTTTGAATGAGTCCGATACCGACGACCCCTCCCACGAGAGCATGAGACGTGGAGACGGGCAAACCCAATCGAGATGCCACTAAAATCGTTGCAGCGGTTGCCAACTCAGCGCAAAATCCGCCACTGGGCTGAAGTGCGATAATGCCTTCTCCGATCGTGGCGATTACCTTCTTTCCCATCACGGCTAATCCAGCAACGATCCCGATGCCGCCAAGAACCAAAATCCACAAGGGAACCTGAAAGTTTTGCAGCGGAACGGACTTAGTTTGAGTAATATAAACAATCGCTGCCAAAGGTGAAACAGCATTGCCGACATCATTTGAGCCATGGGCAAACGCCACAAAACAAGCGCTCAGGACTTGAAAACGAGCCAGTAAAGGTTCAGGGTTTTGAATTTTGGCTTGGGTGTTTTGATCTAACTCTCGCCAGATCATAAGAGTTAGCGCGATCGCGCCGCCGCTCCCGATCAGCAACGGCAAATCATGAGCCGGAATGTCTAGCTCGAAGCGATCGCGCAAAATCCTCTGAAGAGGTCGGCTCAACGTTGGCAAGACAATTACGCCAAAGATGCCCATCAGAGCGGCACTTAGCCAGGGAATCCATTCTCGAAGTTGGGTGATCGGGTCGGGCTGATCAAGAATCCAGTGTTTGATTTGGCTGTAGAAGAGAGCGGCGATCGTGCCACTAATTAGAGGAGTAATCATCCACGTCAGTGAAATTATGCCGATCGATGACCAATCAACGGCACTGGGGCTGAGGGCAACACACGCGAATCCGGCGATCGCGCCTACAGTTGCATGAGATGACGACACCGGAAAGCCGAAAAGTGTGGCGATGTTGAGCCAAACCCCAGCCGAAATCAAGACGGAAACCATCCCGACTAATAGAATCTGAGGCGTTTGAGCAAACAAAGCGGGATCGACAATTCCAGTTGCTAACTTTGCAGAGACTTCTTGCCCAAAGACAACCGCCCCGGTGAATTCCAGAATCCCCGCGATGATTAGGGCTTGTTTGAGGGTGACTGCTTTGGAGCCAACAGAGGTGCCCATTGAGTTGGCAACATCGTTTGCGCCAAGGTTCCACGCTAAATACAACGCCAAAACCGCAGTAATCGCGATGACAAAATCTTCCATAACTTTGGACGTGAATAGTGGGTTGTAGAGCTTGCTGTATTGGCGTTATGTCAGTTAGCGTCAGAGAATGCTGCATTAGTCCTCTGCACTATGGTTACGTAGGCAATTATTGTTTCAAGTTCATTTTTGTGGAAAAAGGTTGTGTCTTTCGATATCACAGTGAGATCAAAAATTTTGCCCCTCACAATCACCTTTACTTGTTTCCTCTCTACATGGCAAGTACGGCTATTTCTGATTGAATATTCTTCTATTTACGTAGGAACTGAGGTAGATTAGTATTAATTTACACACCGTAAACAAGAGAGTCAGAAAATGGGATTTAAGGTAAAGCCAAAACATTTTAAGCAAGTGTAGAAAGTTACTTATAAAGCGGCTCCGATCGCTCTTATGGTTGCTGAGGTTGTGTTTCCTGCCTCAAAAGCTGTGCAAGCTGCTATGAAAGTTGGAAAGATCTTTTCCTAGCTTTCGCGAAATCTAATTTTTAAGTTGGCAAAGGGTGAAAGAATACTTTCGCCCTTTTGTTATGTAAAGCAGGCAGTTTAAAGGTATGTCCTAAGCGCACACCGTCTACAATTCAATTAGTAAGACGCAAACAGGAGCAACCTTTGTGGAAGTCCGACAATCACGATACAGCAAAGAAGAATTTGCTCAACGCGGACGCAATCTTACGAATCAAGTGTGCGTTCACAAGTTGAAGCAGGTAATCATGGCAAAATTGTGGCGATCGATATCGAAATGGGAGCCTTTGAGGTTGCCAAGAACAGCTTGACCGCTTCAGACCTCTTACTCGCTCACCATCCTAATGCTCAAATTTGGTTTGTGCGAATCGGGCATCGCGCTGTTCATCGGATTGGTTTTTCTGGGTCGGTTGAATCACGATGATTTTAGGGAACGTAACCGCAAATCGTGAGGCAGTCATTCAGATCGCAATAGTTGGTGAGAATAAGCGTCTCAAGAGTGTGAGAGCAGTCATTAATACAGGATTTACGGGTGAAGCTTGAAGGGATAGCGGGTGGCGCGGTGATTATTTCCGCCTTGTTGTAGTTGCAGCGCTATCAAAAACTGGATTACAAACTATCAAGATATTCTGCAAGAAGGCAGACAAGAAGAAGCCCGATCGCTCGTTCTGCGTCTCCTCGATCGTCAAGTAGGAGCTTTGCCAAAAGACACCCAAGCACAAATTAATTTGCTTCCACTCAATCAGCTAGAAGCGTTAGGAGAAGCCTTGCTCGACTTCACGCAGCTAACGGATCTAGAAGTCTGGCTTGAGCATTTGCAGAATTAAGAGCAGATAGCCAGTTCCCAAACCCCCTCTTATATAAAAAGAGCCTCCGCGGTCTAGGAGGCTATCGTGAATGCAATTTGTTGCCGATGTTTCAAGAGCGAAACCTTGAAACTCTCGATTAGAAGGGTTTAATGAGAATCTGCTCTAGCCTCTCTGAGTCTTGCGTCGAGTGCCTGACGATTTTCGGAAAGGGGGGCTGCTAATCGTGAAACGTTTTCAACTAGCCAGGGCATCAGGCGGTTGCCCAACACTGCAAGATGACTTTGCCATCCTACTAAAATTTCTGGCGAGTTCTTTTCGAGTCCCACAATCAGGGTTTGAGCCACTTTTTCAGGCGTAGTCGGCATGACCCATCGAAACCACTGAAAGTTCTGAACCATTTCTGTATCAGTCAGAGAAGGCAGCAGCGCGATGACTCGAATGTTATGGGCTGCAAGTTCTCCCCGCAGCGCTTGAGTGAATCCCAAAATGGCAAACTTGGTTGCGGAATAAGTCGCCATCGTTGGAGCGGCAATTTTTCCCATGAGGCTCGACACATTGACGATCGTGCCTTGTCGTTGCACTGCCATACGTCGAGCGATTAGACGAGTGATGGTGTACATCCCCATGAGATTGAGGGCAATCTCTTCTTGCATTTGAGGCAGTTGTGATTGTAAGAAGGGCGTTTGGTGGGCAACCCCTGCACAATTGACGAGAAGATGAATCGGCCCGTTATCGCGCCAAGCTTGAGCAACGGCAATGTTGACTTCTACCGGGTGAGCCAGATTTAAAGCGATCGGAACCGCTTCAACTCCCAGGGCTTCGATTTCAGTTGCTACTTCGACTAAACGTTGATGGGTTCGTGCCACTAAGATCAGCCGTTGCGCTCCTTGTCGAGCCAGTTCCAGCGCGATCGCCCGTCCAATGCCACGAGAAGCGCCCGTAACGAGAACGGTCTTTCCTTGAATATTCATGCTAACGCCTCCAATTTTGGGCTTTTGTAGTGCTCTCAGCCTTTGCCAAACTGATAGAAGGGGCAAAGAACTGAGAGAAGTCTTTGAGTGGGGCTTTAAGTTGAGTGCCTGTTGCTCCGATCGATATTTTGCTGTGGTTCGCTCCTACAGCCAATTCTGGGATTCAGAAGGTGGGGTTAGAGTCGAGAGTGTAAAGCATTAGACACAACTCCTAAAGACGAGAATCAACCCGTCATCACTGAACCTGCACACCTTAACAAAGGCATCAAGTAGTCGCAACACTTATTAACAAAAAGCTGAGATTGTGATATTCCGATACAAAGCTTTCAGAAACCGACCTGATTGAGATAGCGAAAGTAAAAATGCATTCGCTTCGCAGTCACCCGATCCCCGTCAGTTTTATGAAGATTACTTCAAGTTGATGAAAGATGAGAAAGCCTCTAATCTAAGAAGCTATCTGAGCGAGGCACTGCGATCGCTGATGCAAATAGTGACAGACTAAACCCATCCTCGCAGCCAATATACGGCGATTCCGACATATTCTTTTAAAGCTCTGGTGGTGCGTCGAAGTTGGTCAGCATCAGGCAGAGCATCAAGAATGTTGGCTTCTGTAGTATTGACTTGCTGTGGGTCAAACTGGGTGGATGTAAAGTCTGTGGGAGCCGCGATCGCCTCCATTCCCAGCTTCCTAAAAATCATCAGCGATCGCGGCATGTGCATCGCAGAAGTCACCAGCAACACCCGACGAATTCCTTGAGCCTCCATAATTTGTTTGACGTTGACCGCATTCTCACGCGTGTTGAGTGAGCTAGGATCTTGCAGCATCGCCGACCGAGGAACGCCCATTGGCTCCAGCAAAACTGCCATATCCTCAGATTCGGCGCTGCCACTCCTGCGCCAATCAATGCGTCCGCCACTCAGAATGAGACGCGGAGCTTTTCCGTCTCGATAGAGTTTGGCAGCATAGAGCACTCGATCGCCCTCTTCTCTAACTTCCACCCAAGGACGCGGCGCTACGGCAGACTCCGTACATCCACCGAGGACTACGATCGCGTCTGTTTTGGGCAACTCGGTGGGGAGATTTTGAAACTCTAGCGATCGCGCTAACCCATCGCTCACCCTAGCGTTGCTGCCCAGCAAAAGAATCAGCAACACTGCCACGATCGGAATTGCAGCCAGTCGAGGACGTTTCCACAACAGTAAAAACGCCACTATTAGTAATAAACATGACAACCCCAAGGGGTAAAAAAGCAGAGGCAGCAGTTTTGAGACAAAGAGAAACATAGGAACCGTTTAAAGATCGTTAGCCATCGTGTTGAAGGTTGTGCAAAGTGGGGAAAACTATATAATAGGTGACTAATGCTACCCGTATATCGACGACAGGAAGCCTAATCGGTTCTTTATCAGGGTGCTCTTGGCATTACACCGTTGCCTCCGTTCATCGACCTATCACTGGCTGACCCATGCGACGACAGCTTGCGCCTGCAATAACTTACTACATCCGTAGACTTCTCCATCAGCATCACGATCGTTTGACGTTTCCAGTCGTTGACAGCATCGGCAAAAAAGCAGATGCCAACACAAACTTGGGCGAGATTCTTGCCAACCTGTATGTCAAAGCGCAAAAAATTGACTCGGTGATGTTTGAAATCGAGCGACTTGCTTTGCTACATCAGTCTCTTAGCCAAGCCAGTGTTAAAGACCTACAAGACCTTCAGAACGTCGAGAAACAGATTTTTGGGCTATTAGGTTGCGAACTTAAGGGGCTGGCTGGTTCTATGACTTTTCATGGCAACACTACACTGGCTTACCCAAATCGCCACTCTAGCCACAACCTCGAAAAAACTCCTCACCTCAGAAGCGTTTTGATTGTAGATGCTGAACCTGCTAGTCGCCATTTGTTGACGACTGTGTTGAACTATCACGGCTATCGAGTTCACACCGCAAATGATGGTAGGGAGGCAGTAGAAAGCGTCCAACGTCTTCACCCCGATGCAGTTTTGCTAGATGTGGTGTTGCCTGATATCAACGGCTATGGAGTTTGTGAACAATTTAAGGTCGATCGCTCAACTCAAAAAATTCCAGTTCTGTTTGTGAGCGCTGTTAACAATGTTGCGAGCAAAGTCCAAGCTTTTCAGGTAGGCGGTGTTGACTACATTACAAAACCGTTCCACGTTGAAGAGGTTTTAGTTCGCGTTGAACACCAGGTCAATCTGCGCTGTGTGCAAAAGCAGCAAGAAGAATGGATAAACCACCTTCAGCGAGAAATTCAAGAACTCAAGCAGACAAAAGCCCGATCGTATCAAACCACCCTGTGATTGAATCGGGACGAGCCGCCTTACTTCTGCAATTATTTTACGATCGTAATTTGTCTTGACTGACATTAAGTTTCTTCTCCCTCTAGAGTCAGATCATGAATTCGTTAAGCAGTCTGTTTGAGTCAGCCAACAGAAGGATGAACGAACCCGATCGCTATGCCAACCTTTAAGAGATAAGACAAAGGCCGATTCAATTATCGCTCATTGGAGAATGGAAAAATGGTAATGACACTTGATGATACAAAGCGTATGGCGATCGCCATGAAGCTTTCTGATATGAAGGCGGTTCAAGAGCTTCTAATCTCTAACGAGCAAAAATTTATCTCGGCTGTAAATGACAGTGACATTGCCGATCGTTTGAGAGACATGCTCAAAGATGATCAAAAAAACTTGGGTGTTTTAGATACGGTGATGGTGCAATATGGCGTGAAGTCAGAACCCAAAGAAACCGTCAGTGAAATGGTCAAGAAACTTGATCAATTGATGTCAGAATCTAAGCTGACCATTTATGAAAAAGTCTTTCAGCATGAGCTTTTAAAGCACCAACAAGTGATGACCGGAATTGTGATTCACAAAGCGGCTCAAAAAGTTGGGGCTGATGTGGAGGCTGCTATCACTCCGCTTAACACAATCAACTTTGAAAACCGTGCTCACCAAGAGCAACTCAAAGGCGTTCTAGAGGTTTTAGGGGTTCGTGAACTAACTGGAATGGAGGCCGATCAAGGACTGTGGGCACGGGTGCAAGACTCGGTTGCTGCGCTGACAGGCGTTGTGGGTAGCGTCATCACTCAAACCAGCGACAAGTCTGACATGAATCTTCAGGATGTGATTCGGATGGATCACCAGAAGGTAAATACCCTGTTTATGCAGATTGACGCGACTCAAGATCCTCAAAAGCGGCAGGAATATTTTGGTCAAATCTACAAAGATTTAAATGCTCATTCTCGCGCTGAAGAGGAAGTTGCTTATCCCGCAGTTCGAGGCCGATATCCCGACGGCGACCTTAAAGAACTCTATGATGAGCAAGCCGAAATGAAGGTGCTCTTGGATCAAATTCGTTCTTTGAATCCATCTTCTGAAGATTTCATGAATGCGATTCATCGCCTAAAAGATATCGTGATGGATCACGTCCGTCAAGAAGAAAGCACTTACTTTGCTGCCATTCGTGACAACTTCAGCAGCGCAGAAAGTGAGCAGTTGGCGACTCAATTCAAAGCTGCAAAGAGCAAGATTCAAGATGAAATGAGCGCCAAAAAGTAGTGCTTGTTTATTGATGTTCTCTGAAGTAATCTAGCTTTAGAAAATTGCTTTTGTGAACGATCGCGGGAGAGTCCTTTGACCCTCTCGCGATATTTTATGGTTAGATGATAGTAGACTCATGCTCATCTTTTAGCCCTAAATCTTATGGATTCTCTAAGTCAACTTTTGCAGAATCTTATTAAAGAAAAACCGATCGATAAAATTGCTCTATCTCTTTCAACTTTAGCGTTACAGGATCAACAACGCGCTCAAGCGTTTGGTATCACCACCGAAAATATTAACCCAATTATTGATTTTAGACTTCAATTATTTAAAGCAATCTATCCTGATTTTGTTAAATTTTGCCAGCAAAAACTCAAGCTTGAAACGGCTCTCAATGAAACTCTTTGGGATTTGTGGTTGCCCTTGGCGATTCAGATTGCTGATTGGCGTAAGCAGCAGATGCAGCCCCTAATTCAAGGATTTTTAGGCGGACAGGGAACCGGAAAAACAACTCTCACAGCCATCTTGACCCTAATTTTGAGTCATTTGGGATATTCAACCGTTAGCTTATCTTTAGATGATTTGTATTTGACTTATACCAATCGCCAAGTCCTTCAATCTCAAGATCCACGTTTAGCTCGTCGTGGGCCTCCTGGAACTCATGATCTCAAACTTGGACTGCAAGTATTAACCCAACTCAAACAAAACCATTCACCCGTAAACATTCCCCGCTTTGACAAATCGCTGTGGAATGGAGCGGGCGATCGCGCTCAGTCAGAAGCGATTTCAAAGGCTGATATTGTTCTGTTCGAGGGCTGGTTTGTGGGTGCACGTCCGATCGATCCAGCTTTATTTGAAACGGCACCTGCACCAATTTTGACAGAACTCGATCGCGCCTTTGCCCACGATATGAATACTCGATTACGCGATTATCTCCCGCTGTGGCAGCAAGTAGACCGTTTGATTGTGCTCCATGTCCCTGATTATCGACTCAGTAAGCAGTGGCGCAAGCAAGCAGAGCATCAGATGATTGCTCAAGGTAAACCGGGTATGTCAGATGCAGAAATCGACGAATTTGTTGAATACTTCTGGCGATCGCTCCACCCCGAATTATTCATCACGCCACTCATTCAAGCTTGCGATTTAGTCATTGAAATTAATGCAGATCATTCACCCGGAAGCGTCTATCGCGGAACGGGAGACGATTTTTTCTGAAGGTACTGCACCAGTCCCAATCCCAGCAAAATGGGCACGATCGCTAACCCATTTCTCAGACCAGAGTCGATATCTAAACTAGAAAAAGCGTTGAAGTAGGTCATGCCCAAGACTGCACACCAAAAAATCAAGTTCGATCTCTTTTGACGCTTAGAAGAAGACATAAGGTTAGCAAAACTGCGTATTAAGAGTGCCACGAAACCTTAATCTCTAGTAAAGTTGCTTATTTCTCTGAGTGGAGATAGAAGGATTTCACGGGAGAGGAGCGCGATCGCCCTCTCTCACAAATTCTTCATTGCTACAAATGTATCGGAATTCTCGCTCGACAGCCGTTGCTTCAGATCAGTCAGCAACTCTTCGAGCGCTAACACGATCGCCCGTCTGTCATAGCTCATCAAGGTTGGGTTGCTGAGAGTTTCGCGGATCGCCGTGCGGACGATCGCGACTTCGCATGGATCAATGCGCCGAACTGGGTTCATCTCAATCTCTTTTTTTATAGCCCAAAATACCCGAAACACTTTCCCCTCGTTGAGCCAGCATAACGTTAAACACTGCTGTGAGGGTTTTCATGTCGTCGCTCAGTTCGTCGATTTCCTTTGTCAGCTCCTGAATGGATTGCCTCATTTGATCCTGATTATTTCTCAGATGCGTAAAATCTCGCTCTGCTGCATAGCGCTTCTTTTCGCCATCCGCATAGAAGCGCACCATTCCCCATACGGCCGATCCGGCACCAGCCAGAAAAGTAGCAAGTGAGATGAGAGTTTTCGTATCAAATTGGGGATTCATGCTGCGATCACCTCCCCATAGAGTTCCATCTGCCTGATCTCCCACCCCTCGAATGCCGTGCCATTCACCACTGAAGGCAGCGAGGTGATCATATAAGCCGGATAAAAATCAGCCGCATTCAGATCGTAAAATTTGCTCACTGTAGCGTTGGCTCCTGAGTTGCCGTAATAGTTGCCACTAAGCCCACTGTTGGCATCCGTAAAGGTTGCTAGGCTGACCCATTCAGGAGAAATCAGAATCCTGGAATCTTGCTGAGGTAAAAGGGACTGAGCAGAGGCAATTTTTGCCTCTACATCCGACAAAGCAAGGTTTACCCCTAAATTCTTGGCTCCTCGAATATTGAAAGTTTTAGGGGTGTAGACTCCCCCCGTACTCGCAAATTGAATATAGAGAGAACTCAGCTTGATCTGAATGGGTGCTTTGGTTTCCGAGTTGTAGAAGAGAATGAAAAAACTAGCAGAATCAGCCGCCGGATCAGCTCGATTTGCAATAGTAGCAGTGGTACTTTTATCAGCCATCAAAATAGCTGTCCCCACATTAGTCCACGCCAATCGAGCGCAAAATATAGCGCGTCTGGGTCGAAGCGGGTTGGTGCTAAGCACGAATGGATTTAAATAACTGCCCGTGTTTAAGTTGGTGCCTAGATAGTTGAGGATGCCATTTTGAGCAACGGTTGTAGTCGCGGGGCGCGTGAAAATAGCACTGGCTTGAAAGAACTCTAAAGGTCTTGCACTCTCTGGAAACCAACCCACCGCAGCGCTGACATAAGTCAGGGTGAGGCGTTGATTTTGTGTGTAGATCTGTAGGTCGATCGCGCCTGAACTAATCAGTTTGCCATTGCGCCGCACGATCGCCTTTTTAAGCAAAGAAGTCGCACCCATATAAATCAGGCTGATCACTTGCCCCGCCACGGGTGACGAGGGAAGAGTGAGATCGACGTTCCCGCTACTCGCAGATAAATCCACAAAATAGCCAGAGTTAGCAGAAAGGGTGGTTTCTGCGGTGACAGACTGCCAGATCAGCCCTTGATTATTCGAGTTGACGGAGAACTGCTTAAGCCATCGACCCGATCCAGTGTTGGGAGCAACGATATTGACATCATCGCCTGGGTTCGTAGCGCTTGGATCGGATTGAAACCACGATCGCTCAGAATCAACCCAGCGTAGTTTCTTTGTATTGGCACCGACCGATTTCAATGAGGCAATATTATCGACATTGACAGGCATTAGATCTCCGTTTTACGTGGTCTGTAGGGCATCCCATACCGTCGCATCGATCGCGTCCCAGTCACCCGCTACGGTCGGAGGTGCCGCTAATTGAATCACCCCGGCAGCGTCATCGTAATTGATGGTGATGTCCGAGGATTGCAGCGCTTGAGCTACAGAATCCACGATGTATTCTTGCAAGTTTGGAATCGTCGATGTCTGAGCCGGATTACTAACGGGCATTACGTCAACTCCGTGACCAAAGCGTTGCCGTTTGCCGTTGTCCAGATCCCATGAATGTTGCCCGTAAACCAGAAGGGTACTTCATAGTAGCCCCCCGCCTCTAGCAGTACTGTAAACGCCGCCGCCGTCGCGACAGAGCCAAGGGAAATATAGAGCCTTGAAGTACTGCTGTTATAGATAGTCGATCCCTTTCTAGCTGCATTTGTCGCTAGAAGAATATTGCTGGTAATTGCAGATGCAACGGTTGTGGGTGTTCCGATCGCCGCGCTGCTTGATGGAGCCGCGATCGCCGTGGGGTTGAAAAGAGCCATTAAATTAAATCATCTCCCTAATAAATGCTTTGCCTTGCCCTTGCTCCCAGATGCCCCGTACGTCTGTGGAGACGACGAACGGCATCTCGTAATACCCGCCGGATGGAATGCGAACGGCAAAATCAGTCAGCGAAACCGAAGCTCCGAAGTCGATATAGAGAGCGCTCGTGCTGTGATTAAAAATCGTTAGTCCTTTCCTCTCTTTGGCAGGTGCCATGAGTTTGGACGTGATTGAAGTCGCGATCGCCCGTTTCAACACCTCCGTCACCTGCTGCCCGCTAGAAGCCGCCGCCTGGTCTGAGTGAAGTGGCATGATTAGCCCTCATCTGTGGGATCAATCAGATTATTCAGGGAGGCATTCAGATCAATTTCAAGCGAGAGCGCCAAAGTCACGATCGGGTTGCCATCAGCATTGGTGTCTACCGTCCGAGTCACAACCGCGATCGGCGCTAACCCAGTCTGTGCGCGAACCTGATTCAGTTCGATCTGTTGCTGATAGAGTCCGTTCAGCAATTTAGTCATCGCTTCCAGTGCACTCGATTCAGGCGTTAAAGACTCGCCTGAAAGCAAAGTGAAATTTAACCGCACGGGTTCGCCAAACCCTGCCCAAGTAATGGCTTCATCGGGCAAATTCTGACTCAAACCTGCAATATTCATCATCGTCATAATTGATTCACCTTAAATTCGACTCGTGCCAAATCGACACGGACGGTTTGCAATAGGTCTTCTGTACTGTCTGTTTCGGCTCCGATGTATTCCCACACCACCAAAGTCAGGCGCGGAATCCATCGCATCGCTTCAAATCGATAGCGGTGTTCTGTGGCGAAGCGCGTAAAGACGTGCATCTCGATCGTGTTGAGCACAATGCGCCGTTTCGAGGCATCGAGTACGGCCGTGGGGGAGCCGCCTACACCCGGAAAAACTAGCGCATCATCTAAAGCCACCCCTCCTACCTCTTGATAGAAGTAGCCTGCAACGTGCCAAGTGGGAGGAGCCGCGATGTAGCTTGCCCCTACTGCCAAAATCCTGCCGGGAATGGTTACGGGGATTTCAATAATGTCGATCATCGCTGACCGAGTTTTACGGGCTTCAGGATTACCAACGTGCAACTGGGAATAGACAAGCCGCCAGGAGCCAGCATTGCTTAGATTGAGATTAAGCACAGCTCCTCATCCCAGCTATCAGCCACTTCAAGCGGGTCGGCATAGGTCTCAGCGAGGTAATCCAAAAAGGAATCGACATACACTTCACCCCGCATGAACGCGGCTGTAATGTATGTCCGTTCGACCATCGCATCAACCTCTTCTTGCCACTCCGTTTCACTCTGCCCTGGATACCAGAGCGCGGGCGTTGCGAGTAGCAGTTCTTTCATTAGTTACCGCTTTCGACTAGGGGGAGGCGTTCCGGCTCGAACCAGATGCGCCCGTAAGAACCGCCGACTTCATCTTTCTTGGAGTTGGCAACGGTGCCAAACTTGGCGCGAACCGATGCCATTGTCGGAGTCGTTATGTCGCTAATCGGAGCCGAAAACGTGCTCTGGGTATTGCTGCCACGAGTGCCACGAGCGTATCGAGTGTAGGCCCGATTACTCGCTTTTGCTCTCACGACTTGAGGCGAAGCATCGGAAATCATTGCGTAAATCCGATTCGGGTGAAAGCCTTTGGGTGCAGTCGGATCAGAGCCTGCGTCAGCCAGTCCTAATGCCGCTTCACCGCCAAAAAAGATGATGCCAGCTTTAGAGCCTTGAATTGTAAAGTCAGTGCTAGGGGCGGAGGTGCAACCGTACTTGATGGCGCTCTTAGGGCGTCGCTGAGTAGCTGCGCCTTCTTCTCGCTGAGGGGCAACGTAAGCAGCGCGGCGTTTCGCCTCGTCTAGCTGCCGTTGTAATTGTAAAACCGTCTTGCGGGTGCTCATAGAAATAAAAGGATTGTGGATGAGTTAGCTCGATAGTTCTAGTGATGCCCTCGCAGCAAGCGTTTTGCATCATTTTTCGCACCCGGAACCCTAAGGGTTCCAGTCACTTTTTGGCAATTTTGGGAAAAGCGACTAGTTTGCCTTGACTAACGGGTTGTGGCGGAAGCCAGTCCGATCGACGAGCTGCACATCGTTGGGCAGTCCATGTATTTTTAGCTCTGCATAGCGAAACCGAACTGTGGCGATCGGGCGCTCTCTTGCCTCCCGTCTGACCTTTCCGTAAATCCGACTGGAAGCCGGGATAGTGCGGAAGGTCTTTTTCTTCGTCGTGCCCTCTAAATGTTTCTCCCAGTTTGGAGTGTCGCTTTGAACATCTAAAATCTGTTCAATAACTTTTTTCGCCTCTGTTTCATTCCACGCGTAAAGCTGCAAATTGTAGCCTTTAGCTGGCTCTTTATACATCCACAATTCGCGTCCTTTTTTCCAGGCAAAACCGTTACCCGCACAGAACAAAGTTTTAATTTTATTAGCAGTAACTTTAGCCTTTGCTTCTGTCATTGATTCGCTCGTTTCATTCATCACTCTGAATGTGATCTCAGCCTCAACCGGACTGTAACCTTCTTCAACTTGACTTGAATCCTCCAAGAAGAACAATCGCACTTGAGGAAGGAACTTAACAGAATCTTGGAAAGTGGTGACGGGAATACCGTAGATCGGAGCCTGTAAGTCTGCTGCTTTTCTAAGAACAACATAAAAGAACAACAGTTTATTGAGTGTTTCGATCGCAGAGTCATTATCTCTTAGCGTAGAAGCGACTCTCAGACTACCTCTAGGTTGGGTGATATCATCGTCCCAACTTTCATCGCCTAAATCATTAAACTCTTCTCTAACGATGCGGTTTTGTACCTGCATCATTGTGGACTGTAAATGTTCCCAAGAACTGAAATCAACGGGTAGTGGCATAGGTTAGTTCTCAGGCTTCTTCTCGGCTGTAGGAGGGACAATCGGCGGTTGACTATCTGTTTTCTTTTTCGTTTCGTCAGTCTTCAGTTTTGCGGCTTCTGATAATTCCTTACCCTGTTTACTCTCTTCATTTTGTTTGAGCGCATCGTCTAACTCTTTCTTTTGTACTCCTATCTGATCAACAGTGTCCTTGATTGATAGCGCTTCACTTGCTACTTGATCTATTTGACTAACAACCTCTTCTGTCTTCTCTAATGCTGTAAAGAATCTGTTTTGATAGTTAGGCGTGTCATTCATCCAGCCGAATGCTTTTTCACCGATTGCACCGAACTTTCTAAGCGCGTTTCCGATTTTCGCAACCATTGAACCAACAACTTCCAAGGCACCTAAGATTGATTGTCCGATTGATTGCATTGACCATAAAAGACTAGCCGCCGCCGCGTAGATTCTGCTGTACTTTTTCCATTCCGCTTTGATTCCGTCTACTGTTGTTACTCCTAGCACAGTTTTAGCGTAAGCATCTGCTGCCTTTCCGAGTACGGAGCCAATATCTAGAGGATTGTTTTCAGCGTCTTTAATGCCAACAACTGCAAGTACATTGCTGATCATGCTGAACAATGTTTGTGTCAATCCAGAACTCAAGAAGTAAGCATTGTGCAGAGTGTTGGCATAAGTCATTAAATTAAGTGCTCGATCGAGATGCAGCCATGAACTCAGCCGGGTTAACTTTCCAGATAGACCGCCCGTCAACTGATCACCCATTTTGTTGTTAATAGTGGTCAGCAATCCTAACTCAGCCGCATTCAGCCCAACGTTTAAGCCGTTGCCATTCAGCTTGTCTAAGATTGATTGCTGTCCGGTTTCTAGCCCAGCCATACAGCCGTCCTGACATTTGGGCTTAGTGCCCACAGGTGGAGGCGGCGGATTCTTGCTCTTGGTGATATCGTCAGCCGTTTGCGGGTCGATCGTGCCAGTGGGCCCGGTCGGTCGTGGAAAGATGGGGGGGAGTAGAGGGAAAGGAAGGGTTCTCTCGTCATCCTTTTTCTTCTGTTCTGTTGGGTCTGGGTCAGTGGTAGGGATCGGTTTGGTTTTAGGGTTAATCGGCTTCAGGCGAACGGGGTCACCGCCGATTTCAACATCGGGTGACAACGGGCTACCTGAGACGGTCGGTGTGATCGTCGCTTTAGTTGCCGGGAAAATGCCCCGATCGTTCAGCCGTTGGTTAGGGTTCTGAGGCGTTGGATCGTTCGTGGGTGGAATCGGCTGAAAGGTGGGAGGAGTCGGAATAGGGTCTTGAGGAATGGGCAGTCTGGGTGTGTCTGTAGGGTTGAATGAAGGGAAGATCGGCGCTACAGGGTTCGCTTCTTGCTCTTTTTTTTCTTCCTTGAGGGGGTCGAATGGCGGTGGATCTAGTTGTGGCAAAGATGGCCAAGACGGCAGCGTGGGCGGTGTTGGTGGTTTACCGGGATGCCGGAAGTCGTTTGGGTCAAGAATCGTTGGTGGATAAGGTTGCGCTATGTCATCTAGATATTTAGGGAGCGGGGGAAAAAACGGCTGATTGGTTTCTGGAACAATATTTTCGGGTGATTCTGGGTTGGGGTCCTTTACGGTTGGGTCGAGTCCGAGGTTTTCAAGCGTCCAGGGTTCACAGTTAAAACTTCCTTGCGCTACCTTGAAGGTCGCGAAAGAATCGGCATACGTCCAAAAAGAGAACTGGATTATATAATCGTCAGTCCCCTCTCGGAGATAGGTGAAGTTGCCACTTCTAGCTGACATTTTCGGGTTTTGTGACGTGCCCTGATTGTATTTAGGGAGTGCTGTGATGCTGTAAGACAGCATTCCGTAAGTTACGTACCGCCTGTTGTTGGGAGACCAAACCCTGATTTTTGTTGCATTGGGAAACCACGCTTTAGATTCAGCGCTGGGCTTGTCGCTGGGGTTTGGGTAATTAGTTCTCTCCCCATTTTTTGAGGTGTCCTTGAAGGGGTTAAGCCAGTCAGGAATGCCGCTATCTTTAATGCTTTGGTTTAATGGCCCGAGGATTCCTGATTGGCCAGCAAATTGCTTGGCAAGGTCAAGCGCTTTGTTAACCAGGGTTGGATTGGTGGCTTGACCTCCCGGCGTATACTCGCCCCCATTCTGAAGTTTATTGCCCGTGTCGTAAAGTCTAGAGGCCGCATCCGCTATTGCACGCGGCACCCCAGCTTTTTCTAGCAGTTGTTGCACATCTTGCCGCAGCCGCTCGTCATATTGATTAATTTGATCGGATGCTTGCCCCCCGACCAATCCCGGTATATAAGAAACGGGATTAGCGAGGCCCTTTAAACTCCTGGCCACACGATCGGAGAGGGGTCCGGTAATCGGGTTCGCGGTGATGGGGTTACGGTTCCCCACCTGCGCGCCTGGACTCTCCCCAGTCAGTCGGTTGAGTCCCCGCTCTAAGAAGTTTGGCGTTCGCGGTGCGGTTGGATTGGCACCGCCACCGCCCGGTGAGATTTTCTGCCCCGGCACTAGAGAGCGATCGACGTTGGGATTATTCTGAAGCGGTCGCGGGGTGTTGAAGCCCTGATCAATCCGCCGCTCGGCACGCATCCAACTATCGTTAATTTCCTTGGGTGCGACTTTAGGCGGTGGCGGTGGATATTTGGGGCGAAAATAGCCATCACTTTGCTGTGCGGCTGGCTTGAAATCGTAGATTTTCTGAAACTTCGCCCGCGCCGCTAGTTGATCAAAATCGCTAGGGCTTGCCATTAGTTCTCTTTAAACGCTTGGGGAATGGACACACCAGAAAATTCTTTTGTGAACATCCATAGTTTTTTTGTGCGATTGCTGATGAAGTCGGGATCGATCGCAAACGAGGAGCGAACCAGCAATCGATTAGAATTGTCCGCAGCCGAAAAAATGCCTGTTTGCATCACGAATTGGGCGAGGTTTTCAGCTTCTAGGACGGCGAGAGAGGGATTAATGCGATCGAGAGTCAGTCCACTCCAGGCGTGGAGCTGTTCAAGGGTGACGATCGAGCTAGGAATGTCAGTAGCGATAGTGATGGCAGTCATAAAAAATTACCTAAGTTCACTCCTTCAGTAATTCCCTGATTAACAAAAGTGGTAACACGAACGACTTCACTAAAAATATCCCACTTCTAGACAAAAGTGAGACACGAGTGAAAGTCTAGGAATCTTACGGAGATAAGGACGCGGAGAAAGTGGGAATGCTGCAAGCAAGGGTAGTTCCTAGATTCGCCGCTTCCTAGAACAAAAGTGAGATATGAAAATTAATCGGTGTGGTCAAGCGGAAGCACTCACAAAAGAGATGTTTCAGAAAGTGTTGGGTGAAATCAAAAATGATTCACATCGGTTGATTTTTGCCCTGTGTTGGTACACGACCGAACGACCCTCGGCAATTTTGCAATTGCAGGTGAGTGACGTGTATGGATCTGCACGGGTGCCCCTAGAGAAAATGGTGATCGCGGCACGGACTCGCAAGGATAAGAAAACGCGTGAGGTGCCGATCGCAACGGCGCTCAGACAAGAACTGAAAGCCTATTCCGCTCCATCGGAGGGCTATTTGTTTCCCGGTCGAGCAGGGCATCTCACCTTTTCTGCCTACGACAAGGGATTGCGCCGGGTGTTTGAGAAATTAGGGCTGCGAGGATTTTCGACTTATTCCACCCGGCGAGGGAGTTTGACGACGCTTTCACGATCGGGGGCAGGAATCCGACAAATTCAAGCCCTCTCAGGTCATGCCAGTTTAGGCAACCTGCAACGGTATATCGAGGTGAGTGACTCGGAAGTGGCGGCGATCGCGGCCATGCTCTAGCGCTTGTCTCTTAGTTGCCAGCTCCCAATCAGGTTGATAATGTCGCTGGGACAAACCCCGCGATCGAGGTATTCCTGCACTAACTTAGCTCGTTTTTGAGCGATTTTGTTGGTCGTGTTGCCGCCGGGAATGGACAGGGATTGAATGACTTCGTGACCACTATTGACCACATAGCGATAATAGCGGTGCCCACGCGATGGAACCTCATAGATCTTGTGGGTGAAGCCGGAAGCTAAATCGTTAACGGAACGCGGGGGACGCTCCGTAAGCAACGGCGTAGTAGGGGTTTCGGCGCTTTCGATGAGTGAGAGTTGTTGGTAGTTCATGGTCTTTCACAGCGATTTTTTATATCTTTTTAGGATGTGAAAGTTTTCTGAGGGTGTCAAGTGTACTAGTTCAGGGTCGGTTTGCGTCTCCACTTGCCGATCGCCCCCACAATCTGACCGGGTGAATGCCCCAACTCAATCCAGTGATCGACCATTTCCCGTCGGGCTGTCGAAATCGGGCTATCGGTGCAGCCGCCGGGAATGTGAATGTTTTGCTTGATCGCGCTGCCGATGCCCCAGGCAAATTTGTAGTAGAGGGCACCGCGCGATCGGTAGGGGCGCGTTTTCATCCACACCTTACCCTCTGGGAAGACTGACGGAATTGATGGGATCATCTCGTCACGAGTTTCTAAGGGTACTGACGGAATGGATTTACAAGCTTGTAGTTTACGGACTTGTTGCGAGGCGGAATTCTTGAATTGCTGATGGAGTGAGGGCACTGAAGGAAATGTTTGATGGCAATCGGGGCACCAGGTGCCGTCGAGACCTGCGATCGCGCGGGGGTGAGTGCAGTGATTCATAGCCAATTTGCTCTGAGCGGTTGAGCGTTGGGAACGCTGAAGCAAGAGACGTTAATTGAACTGACCATGAACAACTTTAGACAACGACTAGAAGGGCTGATGGGCAAAATGGTGATCGCCATTATCGTCATGACCTGCATCAATTTTGTTTTGGTAGGAATTCGCTATCAACAGTCGAGAACTAAGCTAGACAAAGCCGTTGCAAGCTTTGAACAATCAGGATTACTGCCAGAAGTGGCTTTAGCGAGTCTGGATGGTAAAGACTCTAAGCAGCCAGAAGTGGTTAGACCCTATGCTGAATTGCTGAACCAGCTTGAGGCAAAGTGCATAGAGCCGCGAACTGAACTAATGGGAATTTCGAGGGCACTGACTAAGCACGAGAGAAAACAGCAGCAGGAAGTCACCTACCTGGAAGGCTTACAGGAACTTATGTCCGACGTTGAGTCAGGGTTCGAGAAATTCCCAGCAACTTGTATGGAGGCATACTCATATCACGTTCAGGCAAGCCAGCAGTAACGCGATCGCCCAAGCTAAATATAGAAAACCCCGCACATAATTTAAGCTGTGCGGGGTTTGTTGTTTTTAAAGAGACGTAAGTTTAGCTTTCCCACTCAAGCTATAGCGTTTTACGCCTCCACTTCACGATCGCCCTCAGAACCTTCTTCAGAGTCTTCCGTTTCGGGCTGCATTTGTTCGGCAAGTTGCTGTAAATCAGCAAGTTCGTCAAGCCGTCTGGCTTCCTCTCGCTGATACCACTCAATACACTCTCTCGCTTCCCGGATGCGTTCTTGCTTCTCTTGAATCATCCGGGTAACAATTCCCCCAATAATTCCTCCAACTGTCCCCGCCCCAGCCGCTCGAAAAATTCGCCCACTGACAGGTTCAGATTCTTCGCTAGACGTTGTAACCCCTCCTTCGCTGTCGGACTTATCCGTACCTTCAGTTCTGCGCTTTTCAGTTCCCCGTGTTGATTGTGCTTGGCTTTTGGCATTGGTCTTAGACATTGTATTCCTCCTATTGTACCCGCAATGAAAGAAGTGTGTTTGATCCACACCCTTAATTATATTGTTCCCCTGATAGTAGCACTCTTCCTATATTAGGGGTACAATCTTATTGTCTTGGAGTGGATCACAAGCGATCGTAATCGCCATTACACCAGACTCGTCTGTACAGGATTGTGCCACTCAAGCCTGTCAACCCTTCCTGAAAACCTATGAGCTTTGATGCTTGGCATTCACTCTTTATTCCCGAACATCTTATGAACCCAGAAAACACCGAACAACAGATTACCGACCTCTTCCGCCAGCTCCTCCCCGAACGGCAAAAAGTCTTGATTAAGGAGTTACCAATGCCGCCTTTGACCCCAGAAGAGATGGAAGAACAGATTCTTGAACTCTTCAAACACCTTCCCCTTGGTCGTGCCCTCAGTCTCCTTGACCTTCTAGACGAAAGGCTAGACGCGGCAAAAGCGGGCTAAAAGTTTGGACGGTTGAACTCACTAATGCTGCGGAGGCACCGTCCTTTCCTCAAAGTTTGGGCGATCGATCCACTCACTGTCCTTGAGCCGTCGATCGTCCTTTCCTCTTTCACTTAAGGAGATTAAACATGGAAACTCAACCCCGATGGGGGATTCTCTGTATCACCCCAGAATGCCGTCACCTGCTCAAACATCGCTTTATTCTCACGATCGACGCTCAAAAATGCCTCAAAGATTTGAGAAAGCACACGGTAAACGCCCAATTTGAAATGATTTGGATCGGAGGAATGCGCCATGAGTAGTGATGCTTTATGGCGTGTCTGGTGGTCAGGTTCTAGAGGCGTGATTAAATCGGTTGCGGGTGATTTTGCCCGCCACCGAGAGGCGATGGCTTGCATTTCTCAGCTATCAGCCAGATATCCCAATGCCGCTTTTAATATCGAATACATCGGGCGCAACATCGCCCATCAACACGATGGCAGAGCCACTAACCAACACTGATATGAGCTACCGACTGACGGAATGGCAAGCCCACGTTTTGACTGAAGTTGGAGGCATTTTGGCAGGGATTCT
Organism: Phormidesmis priestleyi ULC007; assembly: GCF_003003695.1. Lineage (NCBI taxonomy): Bacteria > Bacillati > Cyanobacteriota > Cyanophyceae > Leptolyngbyales > Leptolyngbyaceae > Phormidesmis > Phormidesmis priestleyi. The sequence continues at coordinate 26,985 of NZ_PVWG01000005.1, read as the reverse complement.
AGAGTTCGATCGCCCGATCGAGGTCGCGATCCGGTTAAAAGCGATCGCTGCTGACTTGGAGCAAGCTTACGGAGATGACCCGCCGCTCATTCCCCCTAGCAACCGCCTTGAAGTGCCGATCGGCTGGATTGATGGAGAACCGATTTATCGAGAGGAGTCAGCATGATCGACTTTAGAACCCTACCGATCAATGTCAAGCGCGAACTCGTTTACCACACGAGGATGACGACGCTTGCCGTGATTGCCCTCAGTCAGCAAACAGATTCCTCCCCTGAGTTTTGGATGGGGCAAGTTGCAACCCTGGCTTACCAGAACACTCAGGAGATGAGCGACTCGCAAGTGGAGGAGGTCATCGAGGCGATCGAGCACCAGAGATGCCGTGGATACGGTGGAACGCGAATCGAAGTCAATCCCGATCGACCAGCAACGCCTGATGAGTCTGCCTGACACACAGACGAAACGGGTTGTGACTGCATGACCCGTCGCGGTAGGTGTCCAAAGCCGATCGCGCAATCTGGGGACTTAAAACCTTAAGGGTCTACGGACTTCAGAGATTAAGGGTCTCTGGAAAAAGGGGACTTATTATCTTACAGGTCTTCCAGATTGCCCCTCCCAAACCGATTTAACAGAAGTATGGACTCGCGGTAATGCCTTACTTGCGGGTCTTCAGAGATTAAGGATCAACTAATGGGAACCAATATCACCGTCGCCGGGATTGACATCAGTCGATCCTCAATTTCAGTGTGCATTCTATCGGAAATTCCGCCCGATTTAAAACGGTTCAAGCAGGGATTTAAAAAGTTAGAGTTTGCCGCCGATCGTGAAGGCATTACTCAGTTACTTGCCCTACCGTTTGATGGGGCACTGATGGAGCCAACAGGCGCGCACTACTCCAAAATCTGGGCCCATCATCTGATTCAAGCGGGTCGAGAAGTGCGCTGGGTGGGGCATCGGGAAATTGCCAATTATCGAGAATCGTGGAAAGTCTTTAACAAGTCAGATCGCCTCGACGCGATCGCGCTTGCCTGCTACGGATTAGAGCGGTGGAATCGTCCACAGTTCTTTATTCGAGGCGTTTCGAGCCGCTTGCGAGATCTAGTTCACCAATTGGAAAGCCTGACGCGGATTCGTAATCCGATCGTGGCTCGATTGCGTCTCCAGCTTGCCCACGAGTGCCCCGAAATTGCTCAAAAACAGATCAATCGCAACTGGCTGACTCAGAATCCACCAGGAGTCTTAAGAGCCATGATCGGCAATCCATCCGCAAAATGGGAAAAAATCTTATCGACCTCGATCGGAACGGGAATTAGCAGCTTTAGCCAAGGACTTGCTCACCAGCTAATTCTGGTTGAAGAGCGAGAGTTTCTGATTGAGCAAGAAATCGCGCAAGAGATGGAGAGAGACGAGTTTCAGCCTTATTTGCAAGTCTTCGACCGTTACGCAATCGGCGATCGCACGAGCGCCGCACTTTTAGGGGTAATTTATCCCATCAGCCAATTTTTAGGAGCGGATGGAAAACCCATTATTGAGCGCATTGAAGGTAGTAAACGATATCGCTCCCTAGCCAGCTTCAAACTGGCTCTAGGAGTCGGCATGGTGCAATACCAATCAGGCGGAACTCAAGGAGAAAAAGCAGGCGGAAGAAGCGATATCCGTCGAGCATTGTGGCGATGGTGCACGATGGCCATCATCATTGATCCAAATCTAGAGCTACCTACCATTCAAAAACTCAGGCACTACTACGAAAATGGAACAGATGCGATCGTCAAAGGTGAACTTAAACATCTTGACCCTGGAAAGGGTGATCAGCGATCGATGCGAGTCATTCGTAGAATGATCACGATGTTGTTTCATGACCTCATTACTCTGTAGCTTTTATTGAGTAGATTTCACTACAGAGTAAGATAATCCTAAAGTGTCACCGGATCAGCGATCGTGAAAGCAATCTCCCTCCTTGGTTCAACTGGCTCAATTGGGACTCAAACCCTCGATATTGTTGCCCAATATCCCGATCAGTTTCGGATCGTCGGCATGGCAGCAGGACGCAACGTAGAACTGTTCGCCCAACAAATCCGTCAGTTTCATCCTGAAATTGTTGCCATTTGTGATGAAGACAAACTACCCGAATTGAGAGCGGCGATCGCTGATCTCGATCCGCAGCCCATTCTCTTAGCCGGAAGTGCCGGAGTCGTTGAGGTTGCCCAATATGGCGATGCCGAAGCCGTCGTGACTGGCATTGTGGGATGTGCGGGATTGCTGCCGACGATCGCCGCGATCAAAGCAGGCAAAGACATCGCTTTAGCAAATAAAGAAACGCTGATTGCGGGTGGCCCGGTCGTTTTGCCGTTGGTAGAAAAGCATGGCGTGAAACTCCTGCCCGCAGATTCAGAACACTCTGCGATTTTCCAGTGTTTGCAGGGAGTCCCAAAAGGCGGACTGAGAAAGATTTTATTAACGGCTTCGGGCGGCGCGTTTAGAGATTGGGCAGTCGAAAAACTAGCTGATGTCACGGTTGCCGACGCGCTCAAACATCCCAATTGGTCGATGGGTCGCAAGATCACTGTAGACTCTGCAACCCTGATGAACAAAGGCTTAGAAGTGATCGAGGCCCACTATTTGTTTGGCCTAGATTACGACGATATTGAGATTGTCATTCATCCCCAGAGCATCATTCACTCGTTGATCGAACTGCAAGACACATCAGTGCTGGCTCAACTGGGTTGGGCAGATATGCGGCTGCCACTGCTCTACGCGCTGTCTTACCCCGATCGTCTCCCCACCAACTGGGAGCGGTTAAACCTCGTTAAAGCAGGCAATCTCACCTTTAGAGAACCCGATCACGAAAAGTATCCTTGCATGGGACTTGCCTACGCCGCAGGTCGCGCTGGAGGCTGTTTACCTGCCGTTCTGAATGCCGCAAACGAACAAGCTGTGGCCCTATTTTTAGATGAGAAGATTCGCTTTTTAGACATTCCTCGATTGATTGAGCAGACTTGCGATCACTACCAGTCTCAAAATCAAGCAACTCCATGCCTAGACGATATTTTGGCGGCTGACGAATGGGCAAGACAGGATTTATTAACCGCTAGTCAAGAAAGCGGCGATCGAAAGTACTTTATGGTGAAATAGCGCCAAATCTTCCTTTAAAGAATCTGTCTTCTCTCAATCGAAGTTTACAAATAGGTGAATTCTCTAATATTTTGCCAAGAAAACCATAAAACCTTGACAAAGTAACGCTTTCTTTTCCCAAAACTAAATGAATCAGTGCCATACTGATTGGCTGATTGGTGATCTAAAAATCACTCTTTGGGTAGGTGTCAGATCCCTGAACCACTACCGCAATCTTCTGCCAGGTTAGCCGTGATTCTGGCAGAAGCTCGCAATCAGCCGTTTAGTTATTGTTATTGACATGAACGATCGCTTCCACACAGAAGACAGTCGAGCTCCTCGCTTTCCTCTCTGGGCCTATCTCAATCAACCACTTTTTCACCCTGCTCAACCCTTTTTTGCTCGTCCACGTCGATTCTGGCGATATCACAACATTCAGCAGCTAGAGCATTGCTGGTTGCGATCGGAGTTGCATCTGCTAGAGCATTGCTGGCGACAAGACTTAAACGCGGAAGAGCAATAAATTATAATATTAGATTTTGGATTTTGGATGGTTCTAGCTGGGTTTTCTGAAAAACTATCAGACAGCAACAAAACCTCCAAAACCCAAAATCTAAACTACATCTGCCGCCAGCGCTTGGCAAACCCCTCGATCACCTCTTGAGGAATTTGTCCTTGTAACCAGTTGAGTGCTTGATCTTGGTGAGGCAGCGATCGATAGTTTTTAGCAACACTGACTAAACTGATACCTGCTGGCACTGGCGTGGGTGCGGGGGCAGGAGTCGGCTTTGGAGTGGGTATAGGGGTTGGAGTGGGTTGAGAAGTCGATTGCAGGGCTGTCCAAGTGGCTGCTCCAACAATGCCATCGGGGGCGAGGCGTTTTGCTTGCTGGTAGCTCACAACCGCAGATTTTGTCTTAGCGCCAAATGCTCCATCGGGCGTACCTGGGTCGAAACCATTGGCTTTAAGGAATTGCTGTAACTCCAGCACCACTTGCCCTCTAGAGCCAACTCGCAGCGGAACCTTACCCTTCAACAGCTTTTGCAAATCATCAAGGGTGCCATTAAATTGGTTGAGATCGACATTGCCCTGAATGCCCTGTAGCTTCCCGGATTCTGAGTATTGATGGAATGCCCAGTTTCGCCAAGCACTCGGAAGAGAGGGAGTGCGCGTCCCAAAGTTAGCAATCCAGAGTGGGTAGTTAGAAAACTGGGTTGGGTTACCCAGCTTATCTTCCCAAAATGAAGGATAGGTGTAGACGATCGGCTTTCTTCCAGTAGCGGTTTCGATCGCTGAGATCCATTTAAGAGCGTTATTGATTACCGTTGGGGCATCTAAGCCGTCCATCACTTCTAAATCTAAAACGGGCGGCAAATCGGACGCTTCTAAACTGTTTTTGACCAACTGCAAGAAGTTATTGGCTTGCACGATCGGGTCTTTAGCAGGCCGAAAAAAGTGATAGGCACCCCGGACAACGCCAAAAGTTTTCATGTTCGTCCAGTTGCGAGTGAAGGACGGGTCGGTGCTGCTTGCGCCCTCAGTTGCCTTTGCAAACGCGTAGAGAATGCCTTGATTTGCAACCGTTGCCCAATCAACATCGCCTTGATAAGTAGAGACATCAATCCCTTCTAAAGCCATAGTCCGTTCCTCCAAAATGCTGGTTATCTGACTGATTCAGTGGTGAGCTTTAAGATTCGTGAAGCGTTTTGCTGATCCAATCACTCACTAGTTTATTTCCTGCCAGGTTGAGATGAATGTGATCATGGTAAACATCTTTCGGCTTTTTGACTCCCGCACTAAAAACCGTTAAGAAATCGATGTATTGAATCGATTCTGTTTGAGTCAGGTCTAACAAACGCTGACGGGCAACAAGTTCGTAGTCTCTTGGAGCATGTTCAAGTTCTCTTAACAGCGGGGTCATGACGAGCAAGAATCGAGCGTTGTTTTGATCAGAGAGTTGATGAATTTGACGAATCGCCTCTAAGTTGATGCCGACTCGATCGCCACTTTCTGCCTGTACTGCCTGCAACGCTTCTGACATTGGCGGAGCCGGGAGAAGGTAGCGGCTAACCACTTCTGCAAGGGCGAATGGCGGTTTACGATCGGGATAGTTACGATCGTGCCCCACAGGAAGCGAAGTTGGAGCCGTCGCAAATAAATCATCGGTATTGATCACCAGCACAAGTACCTGCGCCTGAAAAAGTCCAAATCGCTGAAGATACGCCAACTCGTTACGAGGACTCCAGGAGTTAGCAGAGGCGTTGAGAACTTCGACAGAACCCGATTTGAATGCTTTTAATTGCGCGGTCAGCACTTCGGAGAGGGTGTTTTTTTGATCAGTCCACCAGCCACCGTTGACGATCGAGTCTCCAATCATTAAAACCCGCAGCGTTGAGTCGGGACGAGTTGCAGAGATAACGCCGCTTCGCATTGAGTGTTGGTTAATTTGAATGCGATTGCCGAAACGACGGACATTTTGATTAGGCGTTAACAGGTAGCCGATTTGACGATCGCTCTCATATAGTAAGGGATTGCCAAACCCAAACGCTAACTGTAGAAAAACCTCTAAAAAAATCAATACGACGATGAGAATCCCCCCGATCAGCAGCACAAGTTTCATCAGCATCGATGTCTATAAAATTGCCTTTCTATCTTGGCGTGTGAGGTGAGATTGAGCGATCGTATTCTTAAAGTCTCAGGAAAGGACGACATTACGGACACTTATCAAAAACAAAAGCTAAAATAATGCTTTAGAAATCGTAACAAACTGCTTTTTCTTGACTACCGTAGAGGCGGATCTACAACTTTCTACACCACACTCAAAAGGATTTCCCACCATGTCAGACTTAAATCGCGGCATCATGAAATTCGAGGGTGCAGATAGCGCTGCTGCTCTCACCGCATCTGCGATCGTCATTCTAGGAAGCATTGCAGTATTGATTTTGTGGGCACTTAAGTCAGCTTATGTTTTCTAGCGTTTGACGATCGATCGACTGCAAAAGAGGAAGGATTCGCTGACAAACTCTCCCTCTTTTGCAATCTGATCCAAAGGATGTTAGCTGGCTGCATTCAGTTCGATTAACCTAGCTCAACACTAACTGCATCGAAACGAGCATCTCCGGGATGACAAGACAAGACCTCTAACCAATTGGCTCACCGCTTACTCCATCCTTGAGCAAAATGACTCCATCACCCAATTCTGTGGCAATCTGATTTTTTCTTGGATTCTGCCAGAACACGCTTAACAGTTCAGTCTCAGGTTCGTAAAACACCTTTATTTGAGCCATTCGGTTTGACCCTCCTTCATCGCATCGGTCTGATATGCCGTAATAAGAAAACCATCTCCATTTAAGCGCCTTGCTACGGCAACCACCCACCTTATGGTGAAGCTCAACGGCAGTCTGTGACTTCTCCATCATTGCTAAAAAGTTTCGCCTGTCCATTGCAGCGCATTTAATGGTTAGGTGTACTGTCACAACCGATATTTTCAAGAACGATTCTCCGGCTCTTCGTAGGGTCCGAGAAATCTCTCTCCATTGAAATGAATCATGTGATCCGGTTGGTCGGCTACCCAAACTTCTGTTTCCCAAGAAATCTCAGCAAGATATCGAGTCATTTGCTTGCGGCTTGGGAAAGCAGTCACAAAGACCAACCCCTTACTACTTGACTGAAAAAGTCGCTTCAATTCATTATGGCGCTTTAAATTAACTGGACCGTGGCTAGTTACGGCTTCTACCAACACCAGCCAGTCCTGCCCTTTATAATGCACTACAAGATCCGGCATCTTACCGTGGGGGTCTAGTTGAACCCCAATTTCTCGAAACTTCTGAGTTTCGTTAACGATAAATTTATCTCCAGCATCGCCCACATATAGTACCGTGCCTCCTGGCGTAAATCGGGGGCAAAATTTCTCTAAGATGTCTTTTATCAATATGTTCTGTCCACCCGATGAAAGCTGGATTGCCTGACCATTAGGCAAATTAACAGGAATCATCGATATATTTCGCTCTCTATCCTGCAACAGGTTTTTGACTGAAACAACGTAATTCTCACGAGCCTCTTCCCATTGTTCAGAGCCATACGATTGAAGAAGGGAGAGTGCTTGTTGATGAAGTTGATAACACCACTTGGGGCTATTAATGGGTCGATCGGGGCGATCAGGGTTCTCAATCACTAACCCTATCTGCACGAACTGGTGCATTGTTTGTCGTCGTACTGTTTCGCGTGTATTGGGTGCGTATTGTTTACCGTAGTAATCACGAAACCAATCCATCATTTCGGTAATTCCGCGCCTTGGGGCTGTCGCCTGACTCCAAGGAGTTTCAGGTAGAACGTTTGCCAATGCCAGTAAGCAAAGTGCTGAACGTTCATTCTGCTGCTCCCTCGGAGCAGAAACATCCTTGAGAATCACAAGGGACTCTTCAATGCGTTTACTAGCCTGAATTGCATTGGTTACTTCGCTCATAATTGACAGAGCTTTATGGACAAGCTCATCAAGTCGTTCTTGATTGGATATAGAGTCATCGACTTGGCTTCCCAAAGAAATTAAATCATCTTTACGAGGGTATTTGATTCTACGCAAATCTGTTGCGTTGATTTGTGTGTGACCGCTGAACTGACGGAAGTAGTTGTCGAATAGCGTTGAATTCAGAAATGCAGCTAAACCCCGTGCAAGATCAGGATTCATACCTTCACCTTTGGCATGATAGTAGTTGAGATGATTCTCTATGCCTAGTAATGGTTCCTTCATAGGAGAACACACAGCAGCCACAACGCGACGTTTCTCTTCTTTAGCAGAAAAACGCCTTGTTAAAACATACCAACCTCTCTGAATCAGCCATTTCTGTGTTTCCTGGTTTGGTTCAATTGCGATCGCCTTCCGAGGATTCTTGGGTGGAAACGAAATTTCCCCTGCCTTCATTGATTCTGGGTAAATCAACGGGATGCTCTTCTCATCCAAACAACTCCTCAAAGCTGACTTGAGGCGAAAGTCTACAACTGGGCCGGTTGACACTTCTAAACTGAGCTCATCTAAGGTGCAGGGCAACTTATCCATCTGCACTCTCAACGCATCTTCAAGAGAGTTTGTAATAATATGGATAAATTGCTCAGAGTCGCTGGTTTCAATAACTTCGCTATAAGGAACAAGTCTCTTTTCTGAAAATTCACCTAAGGCATTTCCAGAATTATTAGTGACTTCTATAAAATCAGGTTTAAGCTTTGTTTTAGTAGCCTGAAAAATAATGTTTTCTTGTAGCACGTTATCTTCTGCAAAAGCTGCTGAACGACTCTCGAATACATGAATTTTCCCAAGCCCCATCTCTGCCAGAAGAGCTTTACGAAAAGGACGAAAATACGTGCCGTTACAAAAGCTTCTTGGCGTAATAGCTACGATCTCTCCACCCTCAGCAACCTGTAACATCGCAAGCCAGACAAATGCACTGTAAAGATTGACAGTTTCGACTCCAAGACTTAAAAGAATCTTCTTTTCAATTGATTGACTGCTGATCTTCTTGTAAGGAGGATTTAGAATCGCATGAGTAAAACTAATAGGAGATCGAGTAAAGAGGGGTAGATTTACTTCGGCAGCAGCTTCTATAAAGCTCTCTTCGCATAAACAATAGTTTGCTTTAATTCCTTTGTTTTCTAAAGCTATACAGCACTCCGCAAGGCTTTGCTTTAAAGATGGTAGGAAAATTGGCTCAACTTCATATGCTGTTATAAAGCAGCTTTCAACCTTATCAGAACTGATTAATAGTCGCTCTACAAAAGCGGTGGTTAATGATCCAACCCCCGCTCCAGGATCTAGTAATCTGACATGACCTGCCAGATTGCTAAATTGTCCTGCCATAAAACGAGCGATTGGAGCAGGAGTCAAAAACTGACCCAACTCACTGCGCTGCTTCAGGCTTAACTTTGAGGCAAAATGAATCCTAGTAATATCTGTGGAGTCTGTAAGGAAGGTGGTCATACTGTCGATTTGGTGCCAGCTATGAGGACATACCACAGAACCGTCGCATAGTACTTCTGTACTTGTTTACCTTTGACGGTTGATTGCTTGACCACGGATTGCTTCTAGAGAGGCGATCGCTTCACCAAATTCTTGCCATCCGCAGCACAAACCCTGGCAACTCTGGATCGCCACTCACGGTTTCGGGATTCTCCAAAACTTCGGGTTAGTTACTTCTGGATTTGCTTGACCTTGCCTTGCTTTGCCAACGCCTCATAAACTAACGCAGCAGCATCAGCACGAGTTGCGTTGCGGTTGGGGGTCAGCTTGTTATCGTCCGGGTAGCTAGGCACTAACCCAGCCTCGATCGCGGTGGCAATTTTATCAACTGCCCACTTCGGCACCTCTTGAGCATCCGCATATTTGCCGACAATTTGGGCAGGATTTGCTGGGGCGGGTAGATTTAAGCCAGTCACCAGAGCCACCTGAAGCTGAGAGAGCGGAATCGGTTGATTGGGCCGAAACACCCCACCGGGGTAGCCATTCATAAATCCGGTTTGCACGGCGGTCTCGATCGAGCCACTGGCCCAATGAGTAGATGCAATATCCTGAAACTGCAATGCGGGACGAGTTTTAGCTTGGTCAAACGCTTTGCTAACAATGTCTGCAAACTCGGCTCGTGTGACGGGTTTATCAGGTCGAAACGTTCCACCCGGAAACCCTCCTAAAACGCCGCGCTGGGTCAATTCTGCAATGTAGGGAGCCGCCCAATAAGCCGTCGGAACGTCTGAGAATGCAGTCACTTGTGGAGGGGGACTTGAGTAGACTTGAGTAGGCGGAGTCGGGATTGGCACCGGAACCGGGACAACGTTAGGAACATTGTCGGGTGTAATTAGTTCGGGAGATGGAGATGGGATTGCGGCAATGGGAGGATTCACGCCTGGAGCATTGGTCACACCCGGTCTGGGCACCGAGGCAGACGGGGAAATTAGCCCTCCAGACGTTGAAGAAAGGTTAAATTTAGGGTCTGATCGTCCGATCGCCCAAAAGAGAATTGCGCCAATGCTGCCAAACGCCACCAAGATGGCGATCAATTCATCGGTATCAAGCTTTCTTCGAGAAGGGGGCGGTTCAGGGGGAGAAGTCATGTCGAGTTACACCAGTTAAAGAATTCTTTGTCCAAATCCTAAAGCAAATTCTTCAAGAGCGATAGAGCGATCGCAAATCTCTGAGAGATCTTGCAACGGTTTTTGGGGTTCAGCATCTAGAGAGAGGGCACGATATGTCATGCCCCTACACCATCCTGCGCTTTCACGCGGATCGGTCACTTAAACTAAGTTGGTGTAAAAGAAATCACGGTTAGCTTGCCATATAGCTCCCACACTGGTAAAGAAAGCCCATAGAATGTTAAATGTGTTTGTATTTTTTAACCTATTATTGATTGGGTTCTGGCCCCTCGTGTTGAATGACTTCCATCACGCCTCATTCATCGATTCGTTATTCTCAAAAAACCCTCGATCGAGCAGAGCGAGCCGTTCGGTGTGCGCCCTTCCGGTTAAAGTTCTATGCCACAATGCTCACCAAAAGTGTCTCACTTCTAGCAGTTGCGGGCATCTTGGGCATACGGCACCAATATAGCAAGCGTGCTGTGACTGAGATAATAGCCGAAGGTGAACTGCTGTGGCTGATCCAAGTCGGGCTGCTCCGACGAGAAGTCGATGGTCAAGGTCTGACTGACAGCTTTCGTCTCACGCCCCTGGGTCATCAACTAGTCGCCAGGTGGTACAACTCAGGACGCACTGACCTGCAACCTAGTTGGAGCGATCGCTTCCACAATGCTTTGAGTCGCTGGTTTCGATTGCCCTTCTAAAAAGAGTCTCCTTACCCGGAGTTTAGACATTATGCTGCTTTGCCCCCCCAGTATTAGAGGTGTTTCATGAAAGCCATCATGGTGGTGGGAACCACATCCCACGCTGGAAAATCGCTGGTTACGGCAGCCCTGTGTCGCATCTTGGCTCGGCGGGGTTGGCGAGTGGCTCCGTTTAAGGGGCAAAACATGGCGCTCAACTCCTACGTCACGGCAAATGGGGGCGAGATTGGTTATGCTCAGGCAGTTCAGGCATGGGCAGCGGGTGTGGTGCCGTGGGTTGAGATGAATCCGATCTTGCTGAAGCCGCAGGGAGACATGACCTCTCAAGTCGTGCTGAAGGGCAGAGTCATCGGCAAAATCGGAGCCGCCGAGTATTATGAGAAATTTTTTGACCAGGGATGGCAAGCGATCGAAGAGTCGCTGCGTCGTCTGGGCGAAGAATTTGATCTTCTAATTTGTGAAGGGGCAGGCAGTCCGGCTGAGATCAATCTCAAGCATCGTGATCTGACCAACATGCGAGTCGCTAAACACCTGAATGCGCCGACTCTGCTAGTGGTAGACATCGATCGCGGTGGAGCCTTTGCCCATGTGGTTGGCACCCTTGAGCTGCTCGATCCCGATGAGCGGGCGTTGATTAAAGGGGTGATTATCAACAAGTTTCGCGGACAGCGATCGCTGCTGCAATCGGGCATTGACTGGCTAGAAAAACGGACGGGAATTCCGGTGGTGGGGGTGATTCCCTGGCTAGATACTGCGTTTCCGGCTGAAGACTCGCTGAGTTTGTTCGATCGCCAAGAGACATCGAGTGGTGAATTGACGATCGGGGTGGTGCGTCTGCCGCGCATCTCCAACTTTACTGATTTTGACCCGCTCGAAGCAGAGCCTAGCGTTTCGGTCAAATATATTCACCCAAAACAATCGCTGGGTCATCCTGATGCGGTGATTATTCCCGGCTCGAAGACAACGATCGCTGATCTCGTCGCGCTCCACAAATCTGGCATGGCAGAAGAGCTGCAAAAATATGCGGCGGCGGGTGGCACCATTTTGGGCATTTGTGGCGGCTATCAAATGTTGGGCAAAATTTTGGCAGACCCCGAAGGCATCGAAGGTCAAGAAGGTCGCTATCGCGGGTTAGGGCTGCTGCCGATCAGAACCGTGATTGCGGGGCAAAAAGTTGCCCGCCAGCGCAACGTCACGTCTAACTTTCCTCAAGAGGGGCTGCCTGTCTCAGGTTACGAGATTCACCAGGGGCGCACACGCCTGATCGAACCCGAAGGCACTCAGTTTTTATTTGATGACCAAAATCTGGGGTTGATCGATGAGACTCATTCGATTTGGGGCACTTATCTGCATGGCATTTTTGACAATGGCCCTTGGCGACGTGCCTGGTTAAATCGCCTGCGTCAGCAGCGTGGCTTGGGGTCTTTGCCGACAGGCGTTCCTAACTATCGTGAACAGCGAGAACTGTTGCTCGATCAGTTAGCCGATGCAGTCGAGCCACACCTCGATTTAAAGCCTGTGTTGCCTTAAGATCGCAAACTATAATCTTGGTTACTTGCAGGGTGATGCCATGCCCGTACGTAAATCTGCTTAGAATTTTGTCATGAGTGTTAGCGTCCGATTTTTGCCCGATGATGTGACGATCGCCGCCGAGCCAGGAGAGCCGTTGCTCAAAGTGGCTGAACGGGCAGGCGTTTTCATTCCGACGGGTTGCCTGATGGGGTCTTGTCACGCCTGCGAAGTCGAAGTCAACGGCGAGGAAAGCATTTGTAGCTGCATTAGTGCTGTACCACCAGGACAACCGCATTTGACGATCAATCTCTACTCTGATCCCACTTGGTAGAGGCTATAGAATTTCAACCCTCTGCCTTTGTGTTGAGCGCATAGTCTCGAAACCGCTCCAAGTCTGCCTGAAGCGTTGACTCGACGACTCGACCTAGAAACAAATTATCCATCAACTGACCGAGAAAGCCGGGGATCGCATAAGAGACGGTCATTTTGACAACGCTGCTAGAGCCGCGATCGTAAAACCGAATCGCCCCTCGGTTGGGCAGTCCATCCACCGATTCCCACTGAATAATCTGGTTGGGAATTTGTTTGAGAATGCGTGACTGCCAGCTAAACTCTAGCCCGCCCGTCGCCAACTTCCAGCGAGACAGCTCTGGGTTGTCTGGGAGAATTGTCACAGAATCGATCCATTTCATCCAGCGTGGCATTTGCTGCAAATCTGACCACAGACTCCAAACAAACTCGATCGGGGCATCAACTTCAACCTGAACCGTGTGCTCTAGCCAATCAGACATAAGGGAATGAGAAATGAAGGGTTAATATTTAAACAATCCGGTGCCCTGAACTTTATAGCCCGTAGGTTCAAGAATGGCTTGAGCGGCTTGTTTACCAGAGATTGTCGCACCTTCCATGCTGTCAATGTAGTCCTGTTGGGTATAACTTCCCGCTAGGAAGAAATTCTGAACCGCCGTTTTCTGGCGCGGACGATAAACATCCATTCCAGGATTTTCACGGTAGAGCGACTGGGCAAGCTTGACGACGCTAAACCAGGTCATGTTGAGTTCTCGCGATGACGGGAAAAGATCCTGGATTTGTTTGAGCGCGTGTTGAGCAATTTCTTCGTTACTCATTTTGATAAACGGGTCGCCTGGCGTTAGAACCACCTGCATCAAAGAGCCTTGTCCCTCACGGTAATAATCTTTGGGACTGGAAAGTGCCAGATCTGCAAAACAGGAAAAATCAGCATCGGCGCTATAGAGTAGATTATCAATGCCAGCCGCGTGATCAACTTGCTTTCGAGCTTCTGGGTCGTTGAGTTCTGTCACCCAGCCGTCAAAACGCAACTGAACGGTGGTCACTGGCACGGCTTCTAGCTTGTAGATGTTGTCAAATTCTGGAATGCTGCGCCATTCTTGAGGCAATAGGCGTTGAATTCCGGGCACGTCACAGGCAGCGAGGTAGATGTCAGCCGTGACCGTTTCTTCAGTCTCGCCGCTTGCTACCTGCAAACCTGTGACTTTCAGCGTGCCGTTCTCGTCTTCAAAAAGAATCTTGCGAGTTTGACGACGGGTGTGAATTTTGCCGCCTTTGGCTTTGATGTAATCGACGATCGGTTTGTTCAAATATTCACCGGGTGAGCCTGCCAATAGATTCAGCCGCGACGCTTCGGTTTTAGAGGCAAACATCATGAAGATGGTCAGCATACATCGGGCAGAAATTTCTTCGGTGTCGATGAAACCCAACGCGAGGGCGATCGGGTTCCACATCCGCTTGAGGCTGTTTTGGGAGCCGCCATGACTGCGAAACCAGTCGGCAAAGCTGATGCCATCGAGGTCACGAATTAGCTTCATCGCAAAATCAGTGTTGATTAAGCCAGGCACGATCGGGCTAGTGCCCAGAGCGATCGCGTTTTGCAATTTGTCTTGCAGCGTCAGTTGCCCAGTGGTGAAAAATGCTTTTAACCCGTGAAAGGGCGCACCTAACAGAAACCGAAAATCAAGTTCTTTAATCATGCCGCCGCGATTGACAAAGGTGTGAACGTGTTCTTTGGGCAGCAAATTGTCAAACGCGCCAACTTTTTTTGCCAGGGCAAACAGGTTGTAGTAGTTGTTAAAAAAGACGTGCAGCCCCATCTCGATGTGATTGCCATCGGCATCGACCCAACTGCCCGCCTTGCCGCCAATAAACGGACGCGACTCAAACATTTCAACCTCATGTCCGGCATCGACTAGCTCAACTGCTGCCGCTAAACCTGCCAGACCTGCCCCCACGATCGCAACTCGCATTCCGCATTCTCACTGAGACTTCTTTACAGATTGTAATAGGAATGGGGAATGAGAGGAATTTTGAGTTGCGAATATAATTTGAAAGGCATTCAGTTTGAGAGGATGTTTCAAATATCTAAGCTCCGATCGTGCCGTCGTTAACCTGTCGCCCTGCTTTATGCTCAAGTCTGCTTCTCTGATCAAACAAGCCACGTGCGGATTTGTTCTTCTTGGTGCGATCGCGGGTTGCACGCCCTTACCCTCGTCTTCCTCTTTGGGTCAAGAATCGCCTCGTCCGGTCAAACCTTTACCTGCGGAGACGTTGATTCGATCAGCAGGGACACCGAGTTATCGCCTGAGTCCTAACCCTACAGGGGCTAAATCGTCACCTACAAAAGTTAAGCTATCTGCTGCTGAGATGGCGAGTCAACTTCAGCAGGCAGAAGACAAAGCGATTAGTGCTGAAAACTTGGCCCAGTCTGCCCAGTCTAAAGAAGATTGGAACCTGGTGATCAATCAATGGAACCGGGCGATCGCGCTGCTGCCTCCTCTATCATCGGCAGGTGCTCAAAAAGCTAATGTGCAGCAAAAACGCGCTGACTATCAAAGCAAGTTAGCCAATGCCCAGCAAAAAGCCAAAACCAATCCTCGTCAGCTTGTGACGGGTGGCAGTCAGCCCATCGGAAAGGGCATCCCGTTGATTATTGCACCCGATTCGCCTGATCCAAAAACGGCTTCTCCGTCGCCTACTGCGTCCCCCGCTTCGCCATCTCTGTCGGCGTCTCCACCCTCCAAGAATTAAAGTCCTCCTAACCGTTCATGTCTTTGCGCTGTCAATCGATCGCTCAACTGCTTCTAAACTATCTTATTTCCTCGATCGCCCCTGCATGATTGGCTCAAGTGCGATCGCAAATAAGATCTTTCTTCTATCAAGCAATCTAAACCTGTTGAAAAATTGCTTCAACGGCTTGCTTTAAATCTGGCAGGTAGCTTTCTACCACATTCCAGACAATATCAAGGTCAATGTCTAAATAAGGTCAATGTCTAAATAAGGTCAATGTCTAAATAAGGTCAATGTCTAAATATTGATGGGCTAGAACGTTGCGAAAATCGCCAATCGTTCTCCAGCCAATTTCGGGACGTGTAGCTTTCCAAGCATCTGGTAGTCGCTGGGTTGATTCACATAACGTTTGCAGATTTCGGATCACCGCATCCTGAGTTTTTAGATCTGCAAAAAATGCTGTTTTGCCCTCAACAGTGTAAGCTTCAATGCGGTTAATGTGGTCCCTAATGTGTACTAGATAAACACGGCTATCTTGCATAGCGGTTGAGCTTCGCTTAAGATGCGATCGCGGATGAAATAGTGCAAAGATCTTTCGGTCCCAACATCAACTTTATGCCCTAATAATGCCTCTAAGAGGTCATCATTTTTGCACCTTCATTGCTTGTGAATCACTTTGAAGAGCCTAGACATCCCATTCCTGGCTGGGTGGGGACTCTAGAATTATTCATGATGAGGTAGGTTTACGATGACAACCAATCGAATTAGCGCAGCGTTGACGCAGGTCGATCGAGATGCGGTGATGACGGCAATTTTGACCATTAGATCGAAGCTGCCGTTTTTGGTTGATTTGACGGCGGAGGAGCCAAAAGTTTTGCCGAAGATGGGAGTATAAGAGCCAAGCGTTTGTGAGCAAGGCGCTTCTTTTGCATCAAACTCACAAATTTTTTCAACAGCTTTCTGGTTCCCTCTCCTTGGGGAGAGGGCTAGGGTGAGGGCTATCTTTCCAAACGTTTGAGAGAAGTTGCACCTCGCGTAAACTCCGTTAACTCTCGTAAGCCTCCATGGGTAAGCAAGAACAGACGAGGTTACGATCGCCATAGGCATTGTCAATGCGTCCGGTAGCTGCCCAAAATTTGTTCTCTCGCGTCCAGGGCGTTGGGTAGGCGGCACGTTGGCGAGAATAGGGGCGACTCCACTGATCAGCCGTCAAGTCGGCGGCAGTGTGAGGAGCATTTTTGAGCAGATTATTGTGACGATCGATCCCACCTTCCTCGATCTCTCGAATCTCTTCGCGAATCGCAATCATGGCATCACAGAAGCGATCGAGTTCTGCTTTCGATTCGCTTTCGGTCGGCTCAACCATCACCGTGCCTGCCACAGGCCAAGACACCGTAGGCGGATGAAACCCATAGTCAATCAACCGCTTGGCGATGTCATCGACTTCAATCTCGGCAGTCTTTTTGAACTGGCGCAAATCGAGAATACACTCGTGGGCAACCAACCCATTTTTGCCTTTGTAAAGCACGGGATAATGAGTTTCTAGCCGTTTTGCGATGTAGTTGGCATTGAGAATCGCTACTTCAGTGGCTTTGGTTAAGCCAGCGCCCCCCATTAAAGCAATATACATCCACGAAATCGGCAGAATGCTAGAACTCCCCCAGGGAGAGGCGGACACGGCTCCGATCGAGCTTGAAGTTTGAGAGTTTGGACTGATGACTGAATGACCGGGGAGAAAGGGAACGAGATGAGCCGCAACCCCGATCGGCCCCATCCCTGGGCCGCCGCCGCCGTGGGGAATGCAGAAGGTTTTGTGCAAGTTTAGATGACAGACATCTGCGCCAAAATCACCGGGGCGGCAGAGTCCGACTTGGGCATTGAGGTTTGCACCATCTAGATAAACTTGTCCGCCGTGGTGATGGACGATCGTGCAAATCTCCTGAATGCCTTCTTCAAAAACACCGTGAGTTGAGGGATAAGTCACCATCAGCGCCGCTAAGTGGTTTTGATGCTTTTCTGCTTTAGACTTCAGGTCTGCGAGGTCGATATTCCCGTCGTTGTCACAGGCAACGGGCACGACTTGCATCCCTGCCATCACCGCACTGGCAGGATTTGTGCCGTGGGCAGATTGAGGAATCAGACAAACATTGCGATGCCCTTCACCTCGCTGTTGGTGATATTGCCGAATCACCAACAGCCCAGTATATTCTCCTTGAGAGCCTGCGTTCGGCTGCAATGAGATGCCAGCAAATCCGGTGATTTCTGCCAGCCACGTTTCTAGCTGTTGAAACAGAACTTGATAACCCTGGGTTTGCTCACCGGGCGCAAAAGGGTGAATTTGCCCAAACTCAGCCCAAGTCACAGGCACCATTTCAGACGTGCCGTTTAGCTTCATTGTGCATGAGCCGAGCGGAATCATCGCGGTCGTCAGCGACAGATCTTTAGCCTGGAGACGATACATATATCGCAGCAATTCTGTCTCGGAGTGGTAACGGTTAAAGACCGGGTGAGTCAGGTAGGGAGTGGTGCGGGAGAGGGCGGCAGGAAAGGCAACCGATGCAGGGCGAAGCGATTCTAGGGCAGAGGCGGAGTCACCAGAGAAGACTTCGAGGAGGTCAAGGAGATCTTGTTTAGAAGTGGTTTCGTCGATCGTCACCCCGATCGCGCCGTCTCCAATTTTGCGGAGGTTGATTTGATGGGCGATTGCGCGGTCTAAAATTTGGGATTGCCGATCGCCGACTTCAAGCCGCAGTGTGTCAAAAAATGGTGCTGACCCCAGCGAATAGCCGAGTTTTTGCAATCCGGCTGCCAGGGTTGCTGTCATTGTGTGAACTCGTTCGGCAATCAGTTTCAGCCCTTGAGAACCGTGATAAACCGCATACATTCCGGCAATCACCGCTAATAGAACTTGGGCGGTGCAGATATTGCTCGTGGCTTTGTCTCGACGAATGTGTTGTTCACGAGTTTGCAGCGCTAGTCGCAATGCAGAATGACCGTTGACATCTTTAGAAACGCCCACCAACCGTCCGGGAATCTGACGTTTGTATGCCTCTTTAGTCGCAAAGTAAGCAGCGTGAGGCCCGCCATAGCCAAGGGGAACGCCAAATCGTTGAGTGTTGCCGATCGCGATGTCTGCGCCAAACTCTCCGGGTGGTTTTAACAGGGTGAGACTGAGCAGATCGGCGGCAACCGTGACCAGAGAATCGGCAGCGTGGGCACGATCGATAAATTCCTGATAGTCATAAATTGCGCCGTCGCTGGCAGGGTATTGCAGTAGCGCCCCAAACACTGAAGTTTCAAACTTAAAGGTGCGGTGATCTCCCACAATCACCTCAATGCCTAACGGGAGCGCTCGTGTGCGAATCACGTCGATCGTTTGAGGATGACACGCCTCTGACACCCAAAAGGCTTTTGCCCCTGTTTTGCACAGCCCATAGCTCATCGACATGGCCTCAGCCGCCGCCGTTCCCTCATCTAACAGCGAGGCGTTGGCGATTTCTAGCCCCGTCAGGTCAATCACCATCGTCTGAAAATTGAGCAGCGCTTCTAATCGACCCTGAGCGATTTCGGGCTGATAGGGTGTGTATTGGGTATACCAACCAGGATTTTCAAGAATGTTGCGCTGAATCACGGGCGGCGTGATGCAATTGTGGTATCCCATGCCGATTAACGATCGAAAGATTTGATTTTTCTGAGCGATCGCTTTCAGGTCTGCCAGCAGCGCATATTCAGTGCGGCTGGCACTCAATTGCAAAGGACGTTGAATCCGAATGCCTGCCGGGACTGCTTGGTCAATCAACGCACTCAAAGAGGACAGCCCTAGCGTTTGCAGCATTTGCTGAATGTCAAAATCGCTGGGCCCAATATGGCGATCGACAAAGCGATCGGGGTGAGCAAATTCGTCAGCTTGAGCAGCGATCGTCAAACCGTTGCAAACAGGACTAAACCCGTTAGTTGAATCGATTTCAGCCACGGTTGTCTCGTGATCATAAAGACTCAGTTCAGCCGTCGATTGCGCTTGAGTAATAGGCTCTGACATAGGGGAGTTTAAGATTAGGTTAGAGAGTAAGCTGCCTGTAAATATTCTGCAACAATTAACCTAATAGCGCCGCTAACAGTTGTAAAAGAACGATGAAGTTTAGACGACTCACTTATTAACTTGGCAACAAATGCTCTGGCATCCGAACCGCCCTCACCCTAACCCTCTCCCCAAGGACAGGGAATAAGATTCTGGCTGGGGAGAAGGGTTGGCGAAGGCTTCGCCCCACTGCCGTGAGGAGGGCTGTCCAGATTCATGCAGGAGGTCTATTGTAGGTCGCTACGGATAGATTCCTTCGCAAAAATTGTCTCTATGATAGTGGTTAATGCGATCGTGCCTGCGGTCAAATCTACTGCTTGCACAAGCCCAGAAGCAATCAATTCTTTAGCGCGGGCATCCGTTGGATCTGCGCGTAGTCCGGCGGCTAATAAATCTGCGGTGCGACCACTGTCTGCGATCGTGATCACCAGTCGTCCCGCTCGAACACTCTGTCGGGCATCTTCCCAAGTGACTTCACCACCATTGATCAAGACGGTGACTGAGGGCGCACCCGCAGCGAGTTGAGTCGCGACATCAGCAATCCAAGCAGACTCGTCGCCCCATTTTGAACCCGGCACCCGTAAAAAATGCGAATGATTCTGAGTGATCTTCTAGGTAGCCAGTTGTTTACTTTACGATCGGACTACCCGCAACAATCCGCAGTCGCTGCGTCACCATTGTGGTGCCACCATGCCGCACCAAGACCGCAGAGATCCAGCGATTTTCAGGAGTCTTGGAAGCACGACCCACCTTAAAGATGCCTCCAGAGGTGAGCAACTCTAAATCTGTGGTAGTGGGGTTTAAGTAGCCACTCGGTTTGATCGATTCTTCTAACGCTGACCCCAACAGCAGGTCACTGCCTAACGGATCTTGCACGATCGCGTCAAAACTAAAGTCTTGTCCGACTCGTACCTGTTGAGGCAAACTCACCTTTACGTCAGGCGGATTCTCCCCCGACGTGACTTTGCTCGTCTCTGCAAGAACGTCTTGCTGAACGATCGTTTGACCTTCAAATCGCTGCCGAGACTGCAATGTCGAATCGAGCTTGAGTGATTGCCCGTTCACCATTTGCGTTCCTGAAATATAAGTCACTGTCTCAGCCCGAATGCCGCGCCCATCGGGTTGCCAAGATTTTAGCTCAGTGCGATAAGTCAGATTAGGATATTGTTTCCAAAGCTGAGTCAATGCCTGTTCGAGCGATCGCCGATTTAGCCCATCTGAGTGAGCAAAGTTAGGACTGTAGAACTGAAGCACCCCCGGCAAATTTTTGCTATTTGCTGCTGCATCAATTTGGGTCAAGGCTTGTTTTAAGGGGACGGGAGCGGTTTCTGGCGTGGCTGCAATGGCGCGATCGTGTAAACTGCTACTCCCTAAAATTGTCAGCCCTAATGTCAGCAAAAACAGCGATCTCAACGGCTTTTGCCTGAAATTTTGAGGCACAGACGCAAGGGTCGATCGAACGGGCAAAAAATGGCGCATAGAGAATCGCTCAAACTATTAGGGCAAAAGACAGCCACTTAAGATATTAATCAATTTACAGGGTTATTGTGAGTGACCACACGACAGAATTAGCGTAGAATCACTCTGTCATTGCCAAAACTCTCTGTGAAAAGTGCATCTGACTCTATTTTAGAAAAGCCCGTGCTGTCTCCCTCAAAAACGATTCGCTTATTAATTGCTGCCAGTGGCACGGGTGGTCATGTTTTCCCGGCGATCGCCACGGCTGAACAACTTCGCGACTATCAGATCGAGTGGTTGGGCGTGCCCGATCGCTTAGAAACGCAGCTTGTGGGCGATTACGCTCAAGGGAGCTATCCCCTCCACACGATTTCTGTGGCTGGGTTTCAACAAAAATTAGGACTCGGTAGCCTCAAAGTTTTGCTGCGGTTGATTGGCTCGATTCGGCAAGTCAGAAGGCTGCTCAAGCAAGGCAAATTTGATGGCGTGTTCACCACTGGGGGATATATTGCGGCTCCAGCAATTCTGGCTGCCCGATCGCTCGGCTTGCCCGTGATTCTTCACGAGTCAAACGCGCTACCCGGAAAAGTGACTCGTTGGTTTGCGCCCTGGTGTAGTGTTGTGGCGATCGGGTTTCAGGCTGCATCAGACTATTTGCCACGAGGTAAAACGATTTGTGTGGGAACTCCGGTGCGATCGCAGTTTCGATCTGCCTTAGACGACACTGCTCTAGAAGATTTATCAATTCCAAAAGACGTGCCATTAATTGTGGTAGTGGGCGGCAGTCAAGGAGCCGTTGCCCTCAACAAACTAGTGCGGAAAGCTGCCCCTGCCTGGTTTGACGCGGGCGCTTGGGTAGTTCATCTAACGGGTGACAGCGATCCAGATGCCCAACGCCTTCAACACTCTCAATATGTGGTCTTGCCGTTCTATGACAATATGGCGGCGCTATTTCAACGGGCAAATTTAGCGATTAGCCGATCGGGGGCTGGCACCTTGACTGAGTTAGCGATCACGCACACCCCATCGATTCTGATTCCTTACCCATTTGCGGCTGAAGATCATCAAGCGTTTAACGCGGCTGTTTTTGCTGAAGCAGGAGCCGCCGAAGTTTATCGACAAGCCGATCTCACATCAGAAGTTTTAGAAGCGCAGGTATTGATGATGTTAAAGTCGCCCGATCGACTTCAACAAATGGCAAAGCAGGCGGCATCTTTAGCCGTCGTCAACAGTGCAGAACAGTTAGCGCAACTAATTCGGAGAGGGTTAGGGTGAGGGTAAATCCGGGTCTTATTTAATCCACGATCGTTAATCAGCGATGAATCCAGCCGTTGATGGTGAATCGACTATCTTGGAACGATCGAGACGGACAATTCACAGGCAAAACTTCGTGCATATAGCGACTTTGGAAAAAGACAATGCTGTTATTTCTAGGTTCAATGGTTTTGAAAGACTCTGCATTAGTGTAATATCCATTCTCGATCTTGCTATCGTAAATCACTAATTCTCCGCCCAAAAAAGACTTAGGTTCTCGATAGAAATAATAAACATAGGTGAGTTCTCTAGTCGCCGTGCCAGAGCTGCCATTATCGTTATGAACTTTGTAGTAATTACCCTCGTTGTGAGCCGTTAACTGAGCCTCAATGTGAGAGGACTCAAATGTAGGCAACTCTAGCTTATTAAAAATAGTTGAGAGACTAGAGTAGATGCGATCGCTCATCAATTCTGCAAAGTCAGGAAACGAGTAAAGAACGCTCGATCGTCGATAATTTGTTTCATCAGTTGAAGTGCTGGTCGGTACAAACTCCGCCTCTTCTGCAAACACATAGTTTAGTAATCTTTTTTTGTCTTCTCTCGTCAAGAAGTCGTCGATTTGTAAATAATTAGACACTAAAATATCTGAATTCATAGTTGATTAACCTAAATAAGCTTGTCTCACTCGATCGTCCTCTAATAGCTCAGAGGCTTTGTTGGATAATGTCATACAACCTGCTTCTAAAACATATCCACGATCGGCGATTTGCAAGGCTAGATTTGCGTTTTGCTCGACTAAAAGAATGGTGACTCCAGTTTCTCGCAGATTTTGAATAATCGAGAAAATCTCGCGCACGATCGTCGGTGCTAATCCCAAACTCGGTTCGTCTAACAGCAATAATTTAGGACGACTCATCAAAGCACGAGCGATCGCTAACATCTGCTGTTCGCCGCCGCTCAGAGTGCCTGCTAGTTGATTTTTACGCTCTGCTAACTTGGGAAATAGCAGAAATTGTTGTTCAATGTCGGACTTGATGCTGAGACGCGACGATCGTGTATAAGCGCCCAATTCTAAATTATCAAGCACGGTCTGACGAGCCAAAACTCTTCGCCCCTCTGGGCTATGGGCAATTCCCAGTTTCACAACTTCATGAGGGCGACGACGAGTAATCTCTTCGCCGTTGTAGAGAATTTGTCCCTGACGAATGTTAATGATCCGAGAAATTGCCTGTAGAGTCGTGCTTTTACCCGCCCCGTTTGAGCCGATTAGCGTCACCACTTCGCCAGGGTAAATCATCAGGTCGATCGCCTGTAGGGCTTGAATGCCACCATAATTAACGCTGAGTCCTTGAATTTCGAGTAGAGGATTTTGCATCGCTTTTAGTCGATTTTACTCTGTGCCCAAGTAAGCTTCAATCACCGCACGATCGGCTTTCACATGTGCGGGATTGCCGATCGCGATCAGTTGACCAAAGTTTAGAACCGCAATGCGATCGCACAATCCCATCACGAGCGGCACATGATGTTCGATTAGCAAAATTGTCAGATTAAATTGGTCACGAATTTGACGAATAAAGTGACTCAACTGCTGCTTTTCGTTAAGATTCATCCCAGCCGCAGGTTCATCGAGTAAGAGAACCTGCGGTTCAAGCGCCAGGGCGCGGGCGATTTCTAGCCGACGCTGATCGCCATAGGGGAAGTTAGCGGCTTTTTCGTCAGCGCGATCGCTTAAGCCGACCAATTCTAATAGCTCAAAGGCTCGCGATCGGGTTTTTTGTTCTTCACGAGGCGCAGGAGGCAAGCCCAATACGCCCGCAAATACGCCGCTCTTGGTGTGAATATGTTGAGCAATCATCACATTTTCTAACGCTGAAAGATCAGCAAACAGGCGAATATTTTGAAAGGTTCTGGCAATCCCTTTTTTAGCAATTTGATGCGGACGTAGGTTAGAAATTTCTTCACCTCGATAAAGCATTTGTCCACTAGAGGATTGAGTTAGTCCGATCACCAGGTTAAACAGAGTCGTTTTTCCGGCACCATTAGGGCCAATTAGCCCAAAAATCTCGCCTTCATTGACGGTGAAAGAGACGTGGTTAACCGCTACCAGTCCGCCAAAGCGACGGGTCAATCCTTTGGCTTCTAAAACGGGACGATCGAGATCTTTTCGATGAGAGTCAGCCAAATGCAATTCAGTCATTCAGAAAACTTGCCCTCTTGAATGGGATTGGGAGTGTTTTCACAGACGTTAGAGCCATAGTCGGTTTGGTTAGAACACCCAGGAGAAGGGAGCCAGAACTCTCTTGTTCCCTTCTCCTGGGGGCTACCGTGTACACACAAGTTTCTCGATTCGTCATTGCCGAGATCTTCGCCCCCTAAATCCCCAAAAGTGGGGGACTTTAAATGGGAGGTTTGGACTTAAAGTCCCCCAGAATGGGGGATTTAGGGGGCTGAAAGGACTGGAACGCAGCGACAATTTGTGTGTACACAGTAGCTCCTTGGGGAGAGGGCTAGGGTGAGGGCGGAGTATTTTTACAGGAAGTCTAATCATCTACAGCGACCATCACATCGCTGGATTTGATCATGGCATAAACTTGCCGCTCTTCTTTCAGTTGCAACACCTCGGCTGAAGCACGAGTAATCACAGACACGGCTTCAACATTAGGGGCAATTTCGAGCAAAATCTCAGCATTTACACTGCCTAACCTCACCTGTCTAACGATCGCCGGGAAAACATTACGGGCACTCACTTGCATCGCCCGAATGTTTATACCATAGCGGGGCGACTGTTTGGGGGGAGGGGTTAACGACATGACAGGCATTTCTCGCTCTAAAGTTCTGACCAACTCCCGTAGAACATCCGTTTTCGATCGCTGCGTCTGTTCACAGTGTCTTTCAAGAAGCTGTCGCTCGGCTTCGGGTAACTGAAACGTGATCCAACCTTGATCTTTACGAGGCATGACGAAATACCAATTTAGTTGGTAATATTTTGACAGAGGGTTGGTATTTCTTCAAATAATAGGAACTTCGTTAAAAACATTTTACGTATGCGTGTAAAGACTTGGCGAGTTGGACTCTTGAGCTTCTGGATGACAGTACTGCTGATTGCCTGCACTCAACTCGCGCCGCCTGCCCCACAGCTAAGTCAGCAGACAACGGTTCAATCCGCTGCTCAAACCTCGACGCTTTTGGTCGCAGCCGCCGCCAGCCTTCAGAAAGCGCTCCAAGAAATTACACCACTTTACACCCAAGCAAACTCCAACCAGACAATCAACTATAACTTTGCAGCCTCCGGTGCATTGCAACAACAAATTGAACAGGGTGCCCCAGTCGATGTGTTTATTTCGGCGGCCGAAAAACAAATGAAAGCCCTACAGGAAAAAGGGTCGTTCGCATCGGGAACTCAGAGGGATTTGTTGACCAATCAGTTGGTTCTGATTACCCCCAAGCAAGCCGCTGTGTCTTTAACTGACTTTCAGCAACTTGTTAAGCCAGAAATTAAGCGAATCTCTATTGGAGAACCCCGATCGGTTCCAGCAGGGCAATACTCAACCGAGGTTTTGAAGAATTTAGGAATCTTGGAGCAGGTGCAATCTAAATTTGTGTTTGGTAGTAATGTGAAATCTGTTCTAACTGCTGTGGAAACGGGTGATGTGGATGCAGGCATTGTTTACATCACCGATGCTAAAAGTTCAGACCAGATCACGATCGCTGCAACGGCTGATCAAAAGCTGCATTCTCCCATTCTTTACCCGATCGCAGTCTTAAAGTCGAGCAAATCGATCGATAGCTCCAAACGATATGCTGAATTCTTACAAAGTGACCCTGCAAAAGCGGTCTTTGAAAAATATGGATTTGGGATTGCAAAGCCTTGACCTGAATTGAGCATGTTGATCCCCGACTTGTCTCCGCTCTGGATTTCTCTCAAAGTATCGCTGTTGGCAACTGCCATCACGTTTGGGTTGGGAACAATTGTTGCTTACAGGATGTATCTTTATCGAGGAAAAGCGCGATCGCTGATTGAGGGAATTCTGATCGCGCCTTTGATTTTGCCGCCGACGGTTGTAGGCTTCGTGCTGCTAACTTTGCTGGGCAAAAATGGTGTTTTGGGGCAAATCCTCACCTTCTGGGATCTGAGCCTGGTATTCACTTGGTATGCAGCAGTTTTAGCCGCCATGATTGTGTCCTTTCCCTTGATGTATCGCGCAGCATTGGGAGCCTTTGAGCAGATTGACCCGTTACTATTAGATGCTGGCAGACTAGAGGGTGCATCGGAAGGAGGAGTCTTTTGGTATATTGCTCTGCCTTTGGCGATGCCTGGAATCTTGGCAGGCACAGTTCTTACCTTTGCTCGTGCATTAGGAGAGTTTGGCGCAACGTTAATGCTTGCAGGAAATATCCCCAGGCAAACACAAACGATGCCAATGGCGATTTATTTTGCAGTTGAGGCAGGGGCGATTCAGGAAGGATGGTTTTGGACGATTATCGTGATCTGCATTTCCTTGATCGGAATTGTTTCAATGAATTCTTGGAAAGTCTAAATGCACTTTGCAGACTGCCTCAACCCATCGCTTAAGCAAGCCTTCGCAATGCACCAGGGTCTTCTGAATCAATTACTTCTTTCAATCCAAATCATTGCTAAGTAGGAGGGTGAAGTTAAATATAAGATAGGAAGACCCTCTAATTAACCCCTCCTTATGCCTGCTCCCCTCCGGA
>NZ_PVWG01000059.1:0-24190 GCF_003003695.1 Phormidesmis priestleyi ULC007 | reverse complement strand
CTTGCAGTCTTACACGTTTGATTTTCCCAAGTTGCGGCGCTATGGCTGATCTTACAACTCAAATAGGACTGCTATAGCTTGGCTCGGCAAATGCACGGTGAAGTGTGAGCCGACTCCGACTTTAGATTCGACCTCGATCGTGCCATTATGCAATTCGACTAACTGTTTGGTGAGGGCTAACCCCAGTCCTGTTCCTTCATATTTGCGGTGATAAGAGGCATCTAGTTGCTGAAACTTTTGAAACAGTAGAGAAATTTCTGCTTCAGGAATCCCGATTCCGGTGTCTTCGACTCGTAAGATTGCCCGTTCTTCATTCACCCAAACCCTCAGTGTGACACAGCCATATTCGGGAGTAAACTTGATGGCGTTACTGAGTAGATTAATCAAAATTTGCGTGACTCGCTGTGGGTCGGCTTGAAAGCGATCGCGGTGCAGGCCTTTCTCTCCACCGTCTTGCTCAACCGATCGCAAAAATTCTGCTCCCGCACTTAAATCGAGGCGAAGTTTTACCTTCTTGAGTTCTGCTTTTTCTTGTAGAGACTCCAGCGCTTGTTGCGCGAGTTGAAAGAGAGAGAACTCACGGATGTCTAATACGGCTTTTCCGGTTTCGGCTTGTGACAAGTCTAGAATGTCGTTAATGAGTGCCAGCAGATGTTCTCCACGACTTTGAATCGTTTGCAAATATTCTTGCTGTTTTTGCAGCGTTAATGCTCCTCTATCATCAGATTGAGTCAGGTGACAGCGCAACAGGGTCGCGGCCAGGCCGATGATGATTGTCAGAGGAGTTCGTAGCTCGTGACTTACCGTTGACAAAAATTCTGTCTTGGCGCGACTTGCCGCTTGAGCCGTGACTAATGTGTCGCGGAGGTCTTGAGTACGATCGAGAATTTGCTGTTCTAAACGGTGAGTCTGCTGCAACTGAGCATGAAGTGCATCTCCGTTCGGTGAAGGGAGCGACTCAAGAGACTTTGAAGAGTGGGGCGTATGCGAGGTCAACCGATCGACTAATTGAAGCGTAAACTGGCTCTGAAGCTCAGAGTCATTAGGCTGAAGTGCCTGCTGGGCCTGTCTAATTTGCTGAAATAGCTCTGATTTAGATAATAAAAGGGTTTCTAAGTGAGTGAGAAAAACGGCAATCTCTTTGGGATCGAAGGTCAATTTAATTTGGCACTCGTCGTCAGATCTGGCAGAATGCGATGCCGTTTCACCTTGCAAAATGGCACTAAATCTCGAAGACGACACCGCAACAAACCGTTCTGCCCCATGATCGTTGAGTTGCAATGGAGAAATCGTCACCTCGGTCAAGATTAGAGCGGTAGGGTTGACCATCTGCTTGAGTAGATCGCCAACCTGTTGAAAAACAGTCCAGGGCAGGGTTTGATGTAAGCTTTGAGTCTAAGAGCTAGGCATATTTCCTGGTCTGGACATGACAAAAATTAAGAGCGGATCATCCATTAAGGATTCGCTTGTATTCCTATTTACACAATGACTCAATTATTGCGGGCAACACGGTGCCGAGTTTGAAGCTTTGCTTAAGTTTAAGAACGCAAATCTGAGGAAGTTCCAATCTATGGGGTTATGGCACCGCAGATCCAATACACAAAAGTCAAACAAAAACGCTCCCGCACTGGGCGAGAACGTTTGTTAAGGTTGTTGTTGTTTTAAATTTGCCACTTTGGAGGCTAAAACTTAGCTCGATCGAATTCAAAGTTACCGTCCACAAACGCGCCGACCTCAGTGTCAACGGTACGACCGAGCATTCCTGAGCGTTTGACTTCTTTCACAAATCCTTCGGTGGCTTCTCTAGCATGCATATCAAGATTGCCTTGGGTAGGAGTCGAATTGATTGAGAAGTCATTCCTGGGCACTTATGAAGTCTTCAGTCGAGATGGCGCTATTCCGGAACGAGATCATTGTTGAAGGTAACTCAAGCAGATTTCAGGAAAGAGGTGAAGTTCTTTAGATTGAAAGCGATCGCACTCAATCCATCGCACCACAAATGCTGTCTCTGTCTCGGTTCCGATAAACTCATCTAGCTGATAAAACTTAGAGTCCACCAAGTCAGCCTGATAAAGCTGAATCCATTCATGTCCGGGCTTGCCCTCATACATAAACAGGTTTTCGCTAAATCCTAAATGTCGAATGTTGCATAATTCTGCCTGGATTTCTTCTTGAAATTCTCGCTTGAGTGCGTCTAAACTGGTTTCACCAAACTCAACGCCGCCCCCCAAAGAGCGATAGAAGAATTCTTGCTTAACGGAGTCGTAACCTTCGGCAACCAGAATGCGATCGCCATCACGAATCAGCCCCAACACCAACGCCCGAATCTGTGGAAGTTTATTCATTAAGTTCAAGACGTTAAAAATTATCTCTGCTCAACTTCAAGAGCTTATGTACAGTTTCCTGAAAAGTGTCTAGTAGGATAAAGCTAAGTGTTGGGAAGGTTGAGCTATGGGCAGGCGTTCAAAAATTCAGTTTGGAACTGATGGATGGCGCGGCATTATTGCCGACGATTTCACGTTTTCTAACGTTTGTAAGGTGACGCGAGCGATCGCTCGTTATCTAGATACGACTTACTCTAAAACTCGTCCCGTTCTCGTGGGCTACGATACTCGGTTTTTGGCAGATCAGTTTGCTCATACGGCAGCCGCAGTTTTAGCAGATTTAGGTTGGCGGGTGCAGATCGTCGATCGAGATTGTCCGACTCCAGTCATTGCTTATAACGCTCGTCACTTGAATTCGGCAGGAGCGTTGATGTTTACGGCGAGTCATAACCCTGCGCCCTACTGTGGAATTAAATACATCCCTGATTATGCTGGCCCGGCGACGACTCAGATCACGGATGCAATTGTTGCCAATCTCGATCGCGTATCCGATGCCCCACCGAGTGGCAATCGTGCCATGATTTCGACCTTTGATCCTAAACCTGCTTATTTGAAGTTTATTTATGGCATTTTGGATGTCGATCGCATTCGTAGCGCCAAACTCAAGGTCAAATATGACGCGCTCTACTCTACGTCTCGTGGTTATCTCGATACGGTTCTAGCTGACTGTGGGTGTGAAGTCGAGAGCTTTCATACCTATCGCGATGTCTTGTTTGGCGGCGGAATGCCCGAACCCAACGGCAAACAACTCGCGGGCTTGGTCGATGCGGTTAAGACCGATCGCGCTGATATTGGGTTATCAACCGATGGAGATAGCGATCGTTTTGGCATTGTCGATGAGCAGGGTAACATTCTTACGCCCAACGTCATTTTGCTGCTTTTGGCACGTCACTTAATTAAAAACAGAGGCAAGCGGGGCGCGATCGTTCGCACTGTGGCAACGACTCGCTTGCTCGATAACTTTGCGGCAACTCACGGGTTAGAACTCTATGAAACCGCAGTCGGCTTTAAACATATCGGTGAAAAAATGCGGCAGACCACCGTGCTGATTGGCGGTGAAGAATCAGGCGGACTGAGCATCATCGGGCACATTCCTGAAAAAGACGGCATCCTGGCAGATATGCTAGTTGCAGAAGCCATCGCCTATGAGGGCAAACCCCTCAGCCAACTTGTGCAAGAAGTGATCAGCGAGGCAGACGGCCCGCTTTACAATCATCGAATCGACTTGCGGCTCACTAATTCTCATAAAAAAGCCGTTTTAGACTCCTTTACTCACAATCCGCCTACCCAAGTTGCAGGCTTTGCCATTAAAGAAGTCGGTCGCAAAGACGGCATTAAGCTCTATCTAGAAGAAGGAAGCTGGATTTTGCTCCGTCCTTCTGGCACAGAGCCACTGATCCGAGTCTATTTAGAAACGAATTCACCCCAAAAAGTCAGTCAGATCGCAGCAGCGATGGAGCGATCGATTCATCAAATCCAACCCGTTTAGGTTCACCGTTTTATGAAATCTCTGGCAACGCTGATCACGTCATTAATTATCGCAGTTTGGATCGGAGCGATCGCGCTTATTTCCGTTCAAAATGCCACGCCCCTTTCACTGCGGTTTCTCAGTTTTCAGCTAGTCGAGATGCCCTTTGGGTTAATCCTCGCCTTTAGCGCTGGGGTCGGTGTGATCGGAACGGCGATCGCGCAGCCTCTACTAGGCTTTTCCAGCCCCCAGCGTGATCAAGACGACGATGACGACTTCTAAACGCTCACCAAGCATAAACCTGTCCATCAATTAGCAACCGAGTGATTCCTTTCGCTTGCAGGTGAGGCGCAGCTTTCTGCAAGATGCGGCTATCAGGAATCTTGATCACACGCTGCGTCCGGATGTTAGAAAACCGCTTTGCAACTCGATGATTATCAAACACAGGTAGCGTCTTCTCTTGAATCTCTTCTGACGGAATTTGCCCCAACTCACCAAATTCTCTCAGGGGGCGGGCAATAAGTTCGGCCGCACGATCGACCACTAAATAACACGTCTTTGGAATCGCCGCTTCAGTCAGTGGCAACACCCGCACAAACGAAGCTGAATTGAGTTGAAGCGACGGCAGCAGTGACCCGCTCTCTTCGTCGTCAAGATCGTCGTCAAGATCGTCGTCAAGACCTTCCTCTAAATCGTCATCAAGATCATCGAGATCGTCTTCCTCATCGTCGTCAAAGGCTTGAGATTCTGTAGCTTCTTCTAACTTAGGGTCAGCCAGCGTCAGAACTTTTTTCACAACAGGCGCAGTGGTTAGCTCTTTCACCACCTCAAAGATTTCCTCGATCGGGGCTTCTGCTTCAGACTCAGCCGACGATCGTTTGCGCGATCGGCGAATGGGAGCAGGAACTACCCGCTCAGACGTAGAATCTAAAGAAACCGAAGCCGCCAGAGGAGTCGGTTCAGGCTCAGAGACTTCTGCGATCGCAGGGGCAGAAACCTCAAGAATATTGCCTTGAATGGGCACCTGATCCGGCTCACGAGAGGGCGCTTCAGAGTTTCGTGAAGCCACCCGCTTTTGCTGAATCAAGCCTTCATATTCCCCAGCAGGCAAAGTGCTTTTGAGAATTCGACTAATGGTTGTGTTGCTCACTCCATATTGATTTGCCAGAGTCAGCGTCGTCTCCCCTGGCTGACGATATAGCTCAACAATTTGGTTTTTGTCAGAATCAGACAGTTTGCGAGGGGTCATGCCACAATCCACGAAAGGCTCAGTCAGCACTTACCATTCTAAGTCCAACCGCCCGTAAAAAGGCTGGAAGACGAGGTTGCCCTTCACCCTTTGCTCTTTTTTAAGCTTGTCTCCGTCCTCCACGGCGCGATCGGCTGAGATCATATTCCAGTGCTGCACCGATGCCAAAGAGCACGCCGCTCAACACCCAAAAGATTTCTAGCAAGCCCCCGCTTTGATAATTTTCGAGTCGGGCTGTCGCATATTTAAACCACATATCAGCGATATACAGCGAGAAAGCGGCCGCCGCGATCATTCGCCAAGACTGCGAAAAGCGCCCTCCCCAAAATGCCAGCAGCAGCGTCGTCGCCACGATCAAGATAAACACGTCAGCCATGACGTAGAAATAATCTAGAAACGTTTTGAATGGAGCCAACGTGTCTTCAATGGCAGATACCCAAGCAGGGGGCTTTTGTTCCTCTGACTTGACGGGTGCTGCTCTCAGGACAAAAGGCAGCACAGAAGGCGCTGTTTGAGGAGAGGGCACCGCTTGAGGCACAAGTGGCTGCACTTTAGGCGTTTGTGAACCCGGCTTAGGTGCGACCTGGGTTGCCTTAACCGTAGGTTTTGCCGGAGTCGCGATCGTTTGGGCAGAGACTGGCTCAATTCCAAAGAGATCGGCACTCGCGGTTTTTTCGGGAGAAATCGTCAACCAGGTCGCGAAGGCAATGCTAATCGTGGCGATTCCGGCAACGATGCCCCACTGCCAGACTTCTAGATTGAGGCGACGATCGGCAAACGCCATCACCATGCCCCACCCTAGAAACAGATAAGCCGGGACGTAGAAGAAATCTCCGGGTGAGACTGCGGCATCGCGCCCTAAATAGGTTTCCCAGAAGGTGAATAGCACTCCCCCCACGAAATAACACAACATGCCCATGCCAATGCCAAACCAGACTTTGCGACCGCTCACGATCTGGGGGCTGCGCCAGTTTCTAAAACACAAAATTGCGGCGGCTAAGAAGGCAACCACTTCAAAAACAGACGTGCCGTAGGAATACCAAACCGGACGGTCTTGTCCGGGTTCAGCCACACTAAACAGCAGAAAAAATAGCAGCGCCAGCACCGCCCAGATAATTTCTGCAAAGACGATCGCTTGCACAGACAGAGACTTAGCCGCAGATTTATCGATCGAAGTACTCATATCACAGTTACAAAGGTAGAGCGATTAGATGGAATGAAGGGAAGCGAGAGCGATCGTGGATGGTTCTCGAAGTTAGCGCCACAGATTACCACCTGGCGATCGAGTCATCCAAGCCAAAAAGCGGGCACGTTCCCCAGAAGGCAAGTCTTGCAAAGCTTCTAACGTTCGGAGGACGAAGGGAGATTTGCCGAAGTAGTTTTTGCCAATGCGGTGCAACTCTTGCAGGAGCAGCGTCAGGTGGTTTTCTTGCCAAGCTGGTGTTTGCAGACTGTTGAGCGGATTGATGGTCAAAAGCTGCTTAATAGCATCAGGCGACTCGGTTTGAGGAAACCGACCTTGCCGAAACACGTCAGCCATCGCTTTTTGAAACGTGACGGCCTGTTTTGTGCCCATCAAGTCTTCGATGTCGATATACATCGCTTGTAGCATTAGCAGACAGGCTTGAGTAAACATGGGAGTCGTTGAGCCACTTACCTCACTCTCGTGGGTTTCGTGGGCAAGCTGATCGAGCCGCACTTTGCCCCAAATGCTATAGCGATCGGGTTCTTCTAATAAAACGCAGGCTTTGCCCTGATTGTCAGTCAAATCGCGCCACAATGCCCTCGCCTCTTCTTCTTGATTGGCGTTAAACACACTGATTAAGCGAAATGTGACCCCCTGATAGGTGAGGATCGGAATTTTTTGATCTCGTTTGGGATGTTGGATGCTGGAGATTTCCACATCCTGCCGTTTCAGAATGAACATAAAACAGCTAATTATCTCCTATCAAGGTTAGGGGTAAGGTTGGCGGCGTGAGCTTGAGCCATGATATAGCTGCAAGTTTCTATTCAAAATGGTCTCTCTGCTAGAGTCGGCAAAGAGAAGGCAACCGGAAGTGCGATATTAAAAGACCATTGTCTTGCAATTTCTGTCATTAACACACTTTTATCAACACACTTTCTTTAAATTCCCTTTTTCTGGCTTTTAGTGTACTCATAGTCAGAGAAACCCTGCTTTATTTATGATATTGAGATATTTATTGAGAGCTCTGCCAGTCTACGAATTAGAACAAGTCTGTCAGGAAGTTTCCACAAACTTGCTAGGATTGTATAGTGCTTAATCAGTCAGAGATAAAAATCTAGCTATTTCGCAACAGGGGCTCTTAGCTCAGTGGATAGAGCAACCGCCTTCTAAGCGGTCGGTCACTGGTTCGAGCCCAGTAGAGCCCGTCTTGAATGATTGATCAGCAACAGAGAAGTGGGGGAACGATCGTCCACTTCACCAAATCTTAATTCTGTCAAAAAACTTAATAATTAACTCCCTGGAAGCTTATCATTTCGCTATGTAAGGGTAAAAGAGCCTTCATTCGCGAGAGGAAATCAGGCAATGGTTGAATGGATTACCAACACCATGAGTGCGCTAGGCTACTGGGGCATCGGTCTCCTAATGTTTCTAGAGAACCTTTTTCCACCTATCCCGTCAGAGTTGATCATGCCGTTGGCAGGGTTTACCGTATCTAAAGGGCAGATGAACTTTCAGTATGCGGTTTTGGCAGGAGTGCTAGGAGCGTTGCTGGGAGCGTTACCTTGGTACTATGCAGGCAAACTGGTGGGTGAAGAGCGGTTAGCAGCGATCGCTGATCGCTATGGCAAGTGGTTTGGGATCTCTGGCGCAGACATCGACAAAGCCAATCGTTGGTTTTATCGTCACGGCAACAAAGCGGTGCTGTTGGGTCGTTTGGTGCCCGGAATCCGAACGCTAATTTCTCTACCAGCCGGAATCAGTGAGATGCGGTTAGCCCCTTTTTTGGTTTACTCCACCATCGGCACCACGATTTGGACAACGATATTAACCTACGCTGGATATTTATTAGGAGAACACTACGATCGAGTCGATGACTATTTAGCCCCCGTCTCAAAGATTGTTTTAGGGGGTTTAATCGTGGCATTGGGGGTGTGGTTGGTGCGACGGAAGCAAACGCAGCGTCTGAAGTGAGGAAAGAATGAATTTTGATGCGGCTCATTTGGGGCAGTGGTTTAAGGAGATTGGCCCGATCACGGCTCATTTAGTAATTTGGGCGATCATCTTTGCAGAGTCTGGGCTGTTGATCGGATTTTTCTTGCCGGGAGACAGTCTCTTGTTTACGGCTGGGTTTCTAGCTTCCCAAAACATTCTCAGCATTCAATATCTGGTATTGGGCTGTTTTGTGGCTGCCGTTTTAGGCGACAGTGTGGGCTATCTGACCGGAAATCGATTTGGACGAAGATTATTTCAGCGAGAAGATTCTTGGCTGTTTCACAAAAAGCACTTAGTCTCTGCTCAAGGATTTTATAAGAAATATGGCAAAAAAGCGATCGTGTTGGCGCGATTTGTGCCGATCGTTCGCACCTTTGCGCCCATCGTGGCAGGGATCGGGGCAATGCACTACCGCACGTTTCTGTCTTATAACGTCATCGGTGGATTTATCTGGACGTTTGGCGTGACGCTGTTGGGCTATTCTTTAGGAGCAGTGATTCCAGATGTCGATAAATATCTGTTGCCCATTATTCTAATCATTATCGTCGTTTCGCTTCTGCCTTCTGTCTTTCACATCTACCAAGAACGCAACAAGTCCAGCCGCCATTGAAACACCGTTCTAACTACTGGCAACTATCCACCTATCTTCGCCCACAGTGGAAGATCATTGCTCAGGCAATGGTTTGTACGCTGGTGTTTACTGCAACGTGGCCTATTTTAGCGTGGCTAGCGGGGCGTATGGCAGAACGGATCGGCGCAGGCAATGTGGGCGCGATCGCCGAATTGACTAGCTTTGCGGCAGTCGTTTGGGTTGGGCAAAAGCTGGTGCAATATGGGCAAGACACTCTGATGGCAAAAGCCGCCTTGTCGATCGCTCTGCAACTGCGCCAAGAAACTTATGCCCATCTGCAACACCTCAGTCTCAGCTATTTTGAGACGATGCAGACTGGAGATCTGGCCTATCGACTGACG
This sequence comes from Phormidesmis priestleyi ULC007, assembly GCF_003003695.1. Lineage (NCBI taxonomy): Bacteria > Bacillati > Cyanobacteriota > Cyanophyceae > Leptolyngbyales > Leptolyngbyaceae > Phormidesmis > Phormidesmis priestleyi. The sequence goes on along the minus strand of NZ_PVWG01000059.1, from coordinate 14,939 downwards.
GAGGATGTCGATCGGATTGGAGAAGTGGTCAACAAGCTCTTTCATGAGTTTGTGCCCAACGTTCTGCGGCTAGTTGCGGTGCTGGGCTATATGATTTGGGTCAACTGGCAACTGACTCTGGCAACCCTAATCGTCGCGCCGTTGCTGGCAGTGTTGATCGGCTGGTTTGGAGAGCGGCTTCGTAAACTGTCTCATCGCAGCCAAAGTCGGGTTTCTGATCTGTCGGGGCTGATTATTGAAATGTTGAGCGGTATTCGCTTAGTGCAAGCGTTTGCGGCAGAAGAATATGTCATCGATCGCTTCAGTCGTGAGGCAGAACGCAATCGGCAAGCCCGTTATGCAATGGAGCGACTTAGAGCCTCTCAATATCCAGTCGTCGGTTCGCTAGAGGCGTTAAGTATGCTGTCATTACTGCTGTTAGGCGGCTGGCAGATTTCTAAAGGGCAGTTGACTGGCAGCGGATTTATTAGCTATGTGACTGCTGTTGCGCTGTTGTTTGAGCCGATCGCCACCATTACCAGCAGTTATAACGAGTTTAAGCAGGGAGAAGCGTCAGTCGATCGGGTTTTTGAGCTGCTGTGGTTAAAACCGACGATCGTGGAGAAGCCGGACGCGCCGATGCTTGCCCCCGTGATGGGGAAAGTAGAGTTTGGCAACGTCACCTTTTCTTATCAGCCCGATCGTCCGGTGTTGCAAGACTTAAATCTCTTGGTTTTGCCGGGGGAAATGATCGCCCTCGTCGGGGCATCAGGAGCCGGAAAAACGACGCTAGTGAATTTGATTCCCCGATTCTACGATCCCCAAATCGGTGATATTTGGTTAGATGGCACTAATGTGCGAGATGTCTCACTTCGCAGTTTGCGGCGACAGATTGGGATTGTGCCTCAAGAGACGACCTTGTTTTCGGGGACGATCGCTCAAAATATCGCCTTTGGTCAGCTTGATTTTGATTTAGATGCCGTCAAAGAAGCCGCCAAAATTGCCAATGCACATCAGTTCATCAGCCAACTTCCAGAAGGCTATAACACCTGGGTCGGTGAACGCGGCGTAAATTTGTCGGGCGGACAGCGGCAACGGCTGGCGATCGCGCGGGCGATGTTGCTCAATCCTCGAATTCTGATTCTCGACGAAGCCACGTCAGCCCTCGACTCTGAATCGGAATCACTGGTTCAAGAAGCCTTAGAGCGAATCATGCAGGGGCGCACCGTATTTATCATTGCTCACCGTTTGGCAACCGTGCGGCGTGTCGATCGTATTTTAATCTTAGAAAAAGGTCGAGTCGTAGAATCCGGCACTCATTCTGAACTCATTGCCGAAGGGGGGCGTTATGCTCGATTCTATGCCCAGCAGTTTAGCTAGCGGCTGAGATGCCCTATCCACGATCTCTTAAATGGAATACTCCATTCACGCACCCAACCCATTTATTTGCAAAAACTTGCCTCGACTGTTACCCGATTGGTCGCAACCCGTGCGATCGGTGCTGGTTGTCTTGCAGCCCTCTCAACTGGAGTTGATGCAGGTTACGCCAGAAACCGATGCTCAAAAGCAACAGCTTCGGCAACGGTTTTTAGAATTTGGGCTGAAAATCGTCTGCAAGCTTCGGCAGTTGGGGTATTTAGCAGACTTATTTGATCCGCGAACCGGGCAGCCCTTGCTCTCGCAAGCTGGAACGCTGCGGCTGGATGATGTGGCAGTGGTGCGATCGACGTTAGGCTATTCCACTACCCAATTTGGAAACTGTTGCAGCATCTTGCATCCCCATTGGGGCAGCGCTGTTTATCCCTCGATTTTGATTTCTTCGGCAGAGTCTAGCCAGGTCAAATCAGCGATCGTCGAAGTAGAGGGCTTGCTAGAAACCCACCATTCTTTAAGCGGCTGCGGCAGTTTGACCGAGTAGAGCGTCATTACCAGCGGTTCTTGCATCGCTTGACCGATAATTTCGACACTATAAGAAGGACTGTTTCTCGTCGCCAAATCGGCAATCAGACGTTTGCCGATGCGCCGCCAACTGGGTTCTTTGCTGTGCCACTCAAGGCGACAGCAAGGATAAGGAAGGGTTTCTCGATCGAACAATCGACAGCAAGCACCGATGACTCGATAGCTAAAATGAGCACCCGGACTAAAAAAAATCTGCCCATGTTTAAATGGGTGAGACATTCGAGAATGTTGCCCTGAGACTCGATCGTCGAGCCGACTTTTACTTTTCTGATTGGGGAGATTCACGACTGACCCAAATGCAAATGGTTAAACAGATAGCAGATAGAGAGACTTCAGGCTTAAAGTCCCTCTTACTCTCTACGATCCTAGAGCATGGCTTTCAAATCGGGGCAATTTTTAGGGCAAAACTGGGAAGCCCTCACTCGATCTCACTGCTCTTAAAATTATCGATTCCCTCTACCGTCCAGTTTGGGTCGATCAGTCGAGGTAAGAAAATTCCTAGCCCGATCGTCGTTGCGTCATTCATAAACCAAAGAGCATTTTGCCCAGTGCGGTGGTTGCGCCAGAGAATGTCTAATGTTCCATCGCCGTTATAGTCTCGAAAGCCTTCTATGTGCCAACTCAAATCAGTGACCGGAGTCAGATAAAGAGCTTTCTCAACCTTCATGCCGTTCAGTTGCCAAAAGGCGTTCTCGCCCGTGCTGTAGTTGCGCCAGAATATATCGGGTTTGCCGTCGCCGTTGAAATCTCCAACGCCTTGAATCTGCCAATTTGAGTCAGGAACGCTGGGCAGATAAGTGCCCGACTCTAAGGTGGTTCCCCTCATTTTCCAAAAGGCAACCTCTCCGGCTTGACTGCGCCACAAGATATCTAAATTGCCATCTTGATCAAAGTCTTGAATTGCCTGCATCTGCCAGCTAAGTCCTGGAGTCGGCAAGAAAATTCCTTCTTTAACGGTCATACCGTTGAGCGTCCAGATGGCGGCTTCACCCGTGCCGTTGTTATACCAGAAGAGATCTAAGAAACCATCGCGATCGAAGTCGCCCACTCCTTCAATGTTCCAGGCAGGGTCATAAACGGGCGGTAAGTAAACTGGCACGTTGAAAGTAGTGCCATCCATCTGCCAAAACGCAACCGAGCCATCTCGATAATTGCGCCAGAGAATATCCACGGATCCATCTCGATTAAAGTCACCCGTTGCTTGAATTCGCCATCCCAAATCTGTGACTTTGGGAAGCGACACCTCGCCCGCATAAGGACTGCTATTCAGTTTCCAAATATCGGTTTCGCCCGATCGAGCATTGTGCCACAGCAGATCAAGGTTGCCGTCGCGGTTAAAGTCACCGATGTCAGAGATCAGCCAGTTGCGATCGGAGCGAGTTGGCAGCGTCAGACTCGTTCCATAAGTCGTGCCATTCAGATACCAAAGCTTGTTCTCACCCGACTGGGTGTTATGCCAGAGAATATCTAAATTGTTGTCTCGGTTGAAATCACCAATCTTCTGAACCTGCCAAGTAGAGTCTAGAGACGTAGAGAAAAGTGAACTCGTGGTGTAAGTTGTGCGGTTTAGTTGCCAGGTTCCGATCTCATGGGTCGTTTTGTTGCGCCACAGCAGGTCGAGGCTGCCGTCGTTATTAAAGTCTCCGATGCCTTCAATACCCCAGCTTGAGCCTGAGACGGTGGGCAGATAAACGACACTTGAAAACTTTGCGCCATCTAGCAGCCAGAATGCGTCTTCACCCGTCTGGTCGTTGCGCCATAGCAAATCAACTTTACGATCGCCGTTAAAATCGCCAATGCCTTTGATCTGCCAGCTTAGGTCGGTCACAGGCAATAAATAAGAAACGTCAACAAAGGTGGTTCCATTCAGATTCCAGGTAGCGATTTCCCCGGTTTGGTAGTTGCGCCATAGCAGATCAAGTTTGCCATCGCCCGTAAAGTCTGCAATGCCTTCTACCTTCCAGGACAGGTCTGGCACTCTAGGCAAATTGGGTGCCGTGACGATAGAGCCAAAATCCGTCCCGTTCATCAGCCAGAGGTTGATCTCCCCAGTCGCAGCGTCGCGCCAGAGAATGTCTAGACCCCCGTCCCCATTGAAGTCTCCTTTCCCTTGAATCTGCCAAGTAGCCGCTTGGGTCGGCAACTGGCTACTTCCAGCAAAGGTGGTGCTGTTGATCTGCCACAAAAGCGGGTCGCCCGTCTGCTGATTGCGCCATAAGATGCCCGAATCGCCCATAATGCCTAAATCTTTGTCGTCATTAGCGATCGTGCTTGTGGCACTTATTGCAGTGGTCAGGGTCGCGTTCATTGGGTTTGTCACATTAAGTTGGAAGGTTTCGTCTTTCTCAAAGCGAGTGTCGCCTATAGCGTTGACGGTTAGATTCTGACTCGTCTCACCAGGACTGAACGTGAGCTTGCCGGAAATCGCCCTGTAGTCGTTTCCTGCGGTGGTTGCCGTGCCATCTGCGGTGCTGTAGTTGACAGTAATTGTTTCACTGCTCGCTTCAGACAAGGCAACTGTGAAGACGTAAGGAGTAGCGCCACCAGGGCCTTCTAGTTGGCTAATAGTGTTGGGTATCAGGCTAATGGTGGGACGCGTATCGTCATTCGCGATCGTGGCAACAACACTTCTATTGGTGGTTGAAATTGTACTGCCGATCGCAGCATTGCTGAGACTAACGCTAAAAGTCTCATTGTCCTCATACTTTGTGTCACCGTTGGCAAGTATCGTAAAGGTTTTGCTGGTTTCGGTGGGGGCAAAGGTGAGTTTTCCAGCCGCTTGCAGATAGTCGTTGTCCGCGAGAGTCGCAGTCCCGTTTGTGGTGTCATAATCGACGGTAATCGGTTGGCTGCTGGCATTTGTGAGCGTCGCCGTAAACACGTAGGGCGTGGTGCTGTTCTTGCCTTCGGGCTGATTGGCGGTTACAGTCGCGAGGCTAATCGTCGGTATGGGATCATCATCGACGATCGTGCCTGTGATTGTGTTTGTCGGCAGAGTCGCGTTGCTGACGTTGTTCAAATTAACGTTAAAGGTTTCATTGCTCTCATATTTCGTGTCACCGATCGCAGACACGCTGATAGTTTTGCTGGTTTCGGTGGGCAAAAACGTCAGAGTTCCAGTGGCGCGAGAGTAGTCGTTGTCGGCGATCGTCGCGTTGCCATCGCTCGTATCGTAATTAACCGTGACAGTTTTGTCAGTAGGATTCGAGAGGTTAACCACAAACAAATTAGGACTCGTTGCGTTTTCGAGTTGACCCACGTTGGCAGTGAGGCTAATGGTCGGCGTGAAATCATCGTTGAGTAAGGTGCCAGTACCTTCACCTGCTCCGGTAATATCTGCATTATTGGCCTTGGTCAATTGAACGATGAACGTTTCGTCTGACTCCAGCTTGTTATCGCCATTGGCAGACACGGTGATCGTCTTTTTGAGTTCGCCAGGGTTAAAAGTCAGCTTGCCCGAAGTTTGGGTGAAATCGTTATCTACGATCGTGGCTGACCCATTGCCCGTCCCATAATCCACCGTTACAGTTTGGCTGCTAGGATTTGAGAGCGTGACCACAAACTCGATCGGCGTAGTTTCGTTACTCAACCCTTCGCGCTTAGTCGGGCTGTCAATGTTCAAAGTCGGACGCTTATCTTCATTGGTTAGCGTTGCCGTTCCGCGCCCATCGACGGCTGAAATATCTGCGTTGCTACTAGGGTTTTGCAGATCGATAAAGAAGCTTTCATCTGGTTCTAGCGTGTCGTCTCCGGTTGCCAGCACCGTGATTTTTTGGTTGAGCGTGTTGGGGGCGAAAGTGAGAATGCCAGCCTGAGTGATGTAATCATTGTCTAAAGTTGTAGCCGAGTTGTCTTTTGTGGTGTAGCCAACTGTCACCGTTTCAGGCGTGATTGTTGAAAGAATGACATTAAAGACATAAGCAGCCGTCGCCCCTTTGTTGCCCTCGTTTTGAGTTACGCCGCTATCAATGCGAATGGTCGGGCGAGGCGGATTGTCGTCATTGAGCAACGTGCCTTTGCCCACCCCAGCGGCGGCAGAAATCGTCGCGTTGGTTACGATCGCAGGATCAAGGTTGACGAAAAAGTTCTCATCGGGTTCAAAAGTGGAATCACCATTTGCCAGGATCGTTATTTTCTGGCTTAAGTCATTGGGATTAAAGGTAATGATGCCCGCAGCAGAAGCATAGTCATTGTCTGTTGTGGTTGCTGATCCATTGCCCGTAGCATAGTTGACGGTGATTGTTTCACTGCTGGAGTTAGACAGGTTCGCCGTAAAGACATAAGGTGTGGTGCCACTCTGTCCCTCTTGTTGAGAAACGTTGTCGATGCTAACAGTGGGGCGAGAATCATCATTGACGATCGTCACCGTTCCCTTTCCAGAAACCGCCGATACATCTGCGTTTCCAGCTTGGCTGAGATTGACGGTGAAGTCTTCGTCACCTTCAAATTTGGTGTCGCCTTTGCTTGAAATGGTGATCGTTTTGTTGAGTTCTCCGGGGTTGAATGTGAGTGTTCCAGATGCCTGAATGTAGTCACTATCGGCTAGAGTTGCCTTGTTGTCTGCTGTGCCATAGTTAACAGTGACGATTTCAACACTGGGGTTAGAGAGACTGACTGTGAAGGTGCCACTCGTGCCTTCAGTGATGCTGATTTTTTGATCGATGCCGATCGTCGGTTGGAGATCGTCGTTTTTGATCGTGCCGATGCCGATGCCCTCAGTCGCAGAAATCAGTGCGCCCGTGCTGGGGTTCTGCAATTTGACGTTGAAGGTTTCGTCTCCTTCTAGCTTGGAGTCACCATTTGCGAGAACGGCAAAGGTTTGGGTCAATGTGTTGGGCGCAAACGTCAGGGTGCCAGTTTTAGTTTGGTAGTCGAGATCAGCGATCGTCGCCTTGTCATCCTGAGTCAGATATTCGACCGTAATCGGATCGCTGCTCGTGGCAGAGAGACTGACGGTAAAGATCAGTTCAGTCGTGTTTTGATCGCCTTCTTTCTGACTCACACTGTCAATTTTTAGCGTTGGAGCTGTGTCATCATTAGCGATCGTTCCTTTGCCCTGATTTTTGAGAATTCCAGCTTGTGTCGCATTGCTAAGATTGACAAAAAAGTCTTCATCTTTCTCTAAATTCGCATCACCATTTGTGATCACCGTGATCGTTTTAGAAATTTCATTAGGATTGAATGTAACTGTTCCTAAAGCGCTTATATAGTCATTATTAGCCTTTGTTGCAGCATTGTTAATAATCGTGCCATCAGCCGTTGCAAAGTCAACTGTAACGGTTTGATCGGTGGGATTGCTCAAGCTAATCGTAAAAAGATTAGTTTTTGTCGTGCTTTGATTTCCTTCAAGATTACTCACGTCGTTGATGCTGATTAAAGGAATCAGATCATCGTTTGTGATCGTTCCGGTTGCACTTGAGGTGGAAAGCGTGGCGTTTTGAGGCGTGTTGAGATTAACTAAAAATGCCTCATTTCCCTCATACTTATCATCCCCCGTTCCTAAAACGGTAATCGTTTTGCGGGTTTCGTTGGGTGCAAAGGTGAGGCTTCCAGTGGTGGCTTGATAGTCTTGGTCGGCGATCGTAGCCGACTGATCAGCCGTACTGTAATTCACCGTGATCGTTTGATAGCTGGCATCAGACAGCGTGACAACGAAGCTAGAAGGAGTAGTGCCACTATTACCTTCTAATGCCTCTGCGTTGGCGATTTGAATGGTCGGAGCAGTGTCGTCAGAAGTAATGATGCCAGTTGCCTGCTCAGTAGCAGAGAGGTTGGCATTCTTGGCATTGGTCAGCTTAACAAAGAACTGCTCGTCTGTTTCAAACTTAGTATCGCCTTGAGAGAAAACCGTGATGGTTTGACTCGTGGTGTTCGGCGCAAAGGTGAGGGTTCCGGTGGCGGCAGTATAATCGTTATCGGCGATCGTCGCGGTGTTATCGATCGTCGCATAATCTACCGTAATTTCTTCACTGCTGGCTTGGCTGAGATTGACCACAAACTGGTAAGGAGTATTCGCCCCGCTCGTGCCTTCAAGCTGTGAAGCAGGCGTTGTAATGCTCAAAGTTGGACCCGGATCATCATTGAGAATCGTTCCGGTAGCGACGCTGGTAGCAGGTGCGATCGTGCCATTAATGGGATTGCCCAACGTTACCTTGAAGGTTTCATTGTTCTCAAATTTGGGGTCTCCGTTGACTAACACGCCAAAGGTTTGAGTCAGTTGACCGGGAGCGAAGGTTAGTTTGCCCGTCGTGTCGGCATAGTCGTTATCTACTAAAGTTGCGGTGTTGTTGGTGGTGGCGTAATCGACGATCACGGTTTCGGTGCTGAGATTTGAGAGACTCGCCGTAAAGATCAGCGGCTGAGAACCACTGTCGCCTTCAGCTTGACTGATATCGGCGATCGCGATCGTCGGTCGGCTGTCATCATTTTGAATCGTGCCTGTCGCATTCACGGCTGTGGTGAGCGTCGCGTTAGTCGCACCATTCAGCGTCACGGTGAACGTTTCATCTGGCTCAAATTTGCTATCGGCAGTCACACCAACTGCAAGGGTTTGGCTAGTCTGACCCGGAGCAAAAGTAACGCTAGCAGTCGAAGCGGGCACATAGTCACTGTCTAAACTGGTCGCGGTGCCGTCTGCGGTGCTGTAAGTCACAATCACGTCTTGAGTACTAGGCTGAGACAAGGTGACGACAAAAGGAAACGCGGTAGGAGTCGCACCTGTGCCTTCTAGCAGCGTAATGGGTGCCGCACTGAGGCTAACCGTTGGAGTCGCGATTGCCCTTGCTTGCGATAACTCTGAGGTGTTGCTACTAGCATCAGTGGCAGTGGCGGTGATCAACTGTCCGAGGGCACCTCCCGAAGCGGTAAAGCTAAAGTTTCCGGTGCCGTCTGCGGCGGTCGTGACATCGGTAAAACCGAGGAACGTTTTGCCTTGAGCGGTGCCCGTCGCGTCGTTGCTAAAGAATTCAACCCGGAATTGAGTGCCTGGAGTGCTGTTGAGCGTTCCAGCGATCGCGGCTCCCGTTCCGACCAATTCGGCGATCGTCAACACTGGGAAGTTTTGAAGATTGTTGGCTCCGACATCCAAATCGCCTGCGTCGTTAGCAGTTACGCCATCTTTACCGAGGTCAATGCCTAAGCCCGTATTGCCCGTAAAAGTGTTGCTCTCAATGCGGTTTCCGGTGACAGTGCCGACGATCGCGACTCCCGATCCTTTGTTTGCCGAGAGATCGTTTTGCCGAATTGTGTTGCCGCCTTGGGTGTCGATCAAAATGCCATCTTGGGCGAAGTTTTCGATCGCGAGTCCTTTAATAGTGCTGCCCCCAGCGGTGAGGTGTAAGCCGCTTGCCGTAGTTCCGGCGGCCGTGCCATCTAGGACAATTAAAGGAGTGTTGGTGAATCCGGTTTGGGTGGCACCGTCGATCGTAACCACATCACTAATTACAGGCAGAGCAGATTGCAGTGCGATCGTTTGCACGCCAGTCCCCGGAATGGCAAAGCTAATTGTATTTGCGCCAGCGAATGCGTTCGCGTTAATAATTGCCTGACGGAGTGATCCTTCTCCACTATCACTTGTGTTGGTGACAACAGTATCGTTTGCCAGAATCGTGCTCGTTGCTGTATTATCACTCGTGCTGATCGCGTATCCTAAATTAGTTGCATCTGCTGTGATGAATAGCTTTAAAGTTTCGTCTGCTTCTGCTGTTGCATCATCTTTAGGAGTCAGCTTCAAATCGATCGTGTTTGCACCCGCTAAGAATTTTAGAATGATCTCAGTTGCAGAGAAGCTGACGATCGTGGCAAATGCCGAATCAACCGACCAATCGTAATCACTTGAAGAAGCAGTGCTGGTCGGGTCGATCGCAAGTTTAACGGTCAGTTCTCCCGTTGTAGTGCTGCGCTTAATTTGATAGGTTGACGGATCGTTAGAGGGAGTTGCTTCGTTGGCAGTTGCGTCGATCGTGGTCAAACTTACTAGGGGCAGTAGTTCTTGACCAAACACATCAAATTTGTTGTTAAAGTCGCCTGTGACCAGATCGCCCGCATCGCTCATAAAGGCAATATAGCCACCACTGTCACTAATCACCGGAACTTGAGAAGCTCCTTTTCCGCTATCGGTGCCAGCACTGTTGTTGCTGATCAGCGTTGTTTTGTTGAGCAGCAGATCTCGAACAAAAATATCTTGAGCGCTGTTAGTGTCACTGGCAACGAGGTTATTAGAATAGCTGACAAATGCCACAAATCGTCCGTCTTGACCAATCAACGGGTTAAACGATCCGGTGCCGCCAAATGAACCCCCTGTGCTGGTGCCTGTGCCGCTTCCTGTCCCATCTTTATCGACGCTGACTAAGATCGTTCGGCTCTTGGTAGGGTCATTAATATCAATTTCGCGAACAAACACATCTTGAGCATTGTTGTTATCAGTCGCGACCAGCGTATTAAAGGTGCTGGTAAACGCGATATAAACCTTGCCCCCATAGCTGCTGATCACGGGACTCGACGCAAACGCCCCACTTGCAGGCGCGCCCCCAGTCACGGTGCCATAAGTTCCTGAAGAATCGACGCTCACTCCCATAGTCGTGTTCTTCACCAAATCGCGAATAAACACATCTTGAGACGCATTGTTATCGGTGCCAAACAGATTGGTTGCACTGCTAGTAAAGGCAACGTAATGCCCATCACTGCTAACCACTGCATTGTTAGAGTCTGCGTTGGCGATCGCACCCCCGCTATTCTGACTAATCAGTGAGATGCCGCTAGTCTGACGATCCCATAAAAATATCTGTTTTCCGGTTGTGGCACCCGTTGCTAAATTTGTGCCGTCGCTAGTGAAGGTGATTAATCGTCCATCATCACTAATCGACGCATTCTCAGATGTGCCATCGCTGCTGTTTGTGTTTCCATTAGCGTGACTAACCAGCGTGATTGTTTTTGACGATCGCTCCCAGACAAACACATCCTGTTTAGCGTTGCCATCCCCATTCACTAGATTGGTTGCCAGACTTGTAAAAACTACATATTGACCATTACCGCTAATAGTCGGATTGATTGAAGCACGATCGCCGATCGTTGTTCCACCGTTGACTTTGCTGATCAGAGTCAGGGTGTCAGGCTGCGATCGCTCCCACAAGAAAAGATCGGATGTTCCATTAGTGTCTCCTGAAACGAGGTCAGAGGCATCACTCACAAAGACCACAAACTGACCGTCACGACTAATCACCGGATTGAAAGAATTGCCATTTCCAGAAACCTTAGCTAGATTGCGGCTAATCAACGTGACTGTTTTGGTCTGATTATCTCGAATAAATACATCCTGAGCGCCATTTGCATCATTAGACGCTAACTCAGGAGCCTTGCTCGTATAGACCACATAGCGACCGTCTGCACTGACAGCATTGCCCGCCGTTAGCGTCGAATCTTCACTTCCGGTTTTAGGCATGAGCGCCGGATCATTGCTCTGACGAGACACCAAGCTAATCGTGCCGATCGGTTGGGCAACACTGGGCAACAGGGCAATAAACACATCGGCAGCGCTGTTGCCATCGCGATCGACCAGATTGCTGGCTTGACTAGTAAACGCCACAAACGCCCCGTCTGCACTGATCACCGAAGGGGACACTGCGAGGCTAGCGGGATCGTCTGCTGGAGAATCATTATTTCCGATCGCGTCAACACTGCGGCTGACTAAAGAAGTGGTGTTAGCCGTTAAATCACGCACGAAGACATCGCGCTTGCCGTTCGTGTCATCGGCAACTAGATTGCTGGCACTGCTGGCAAAACTAATTCGCTTGCCGTCTCCGCTAATAGAAGGGTCAGACGACCCATCATTGCCAAACACTCCAGCGGTGTTGCCACTCACCAAAAAGGTAGTGAGCGCATCGATTTCTCTGACAAATACATCTTGTTTGCCGTTAGCGTCGATCGCGTTCACCAAATTCGTAGAGTAGCTGGTGAACGTGACATATTTTCCATCGCCGCTAATCACGGGGTTAAGCGAACCGCTATCGGCAAACGGGTTTTCTAAACTGTTGCTGCTGTTCGTTCTAGTGCTGTTAAAGCTGATTAAGCTGATCTTATTGGCAGTTGTGCTGGCGCTGTCCCACAAAAAGATGTCTTGCGTGTTGTTGTTATCAATTCCATCTGCCACGAGGTTAGTAGCCGCGCTGACAAACGCGATGCGGCTACCATCGTTGCTGATTACAGGGTTTATCGATACGTCGTTTGCCCCACCAACGCCAGGGGTCAACGAGGTGCTGATCACGGTCATCGTGTCATTAGCACGGCTCCAGCGAAATACGTCTTCAGTTGAGCCATTAGGATCAGACCCAGCGAGAGGGAGATTAGTCGCATTGCTGCTAAACGCAACATAATTGCCATCCCGACTCATTGAGAAACCCGTCGAAACCCCTTTATTGCCGCTTCCTGATTTGTTACGGTTGCGACTAACGAGCGTGACTGCATTACTACCCGCTGACCCATCCCACTGAAAGACATCGGGTTGATTGTTTCCAGCATTGTCAGCCGGGAACGAAGTCAAATTAGTTGCATTGCTCAAAAACGCTACATATTGACCGTTTTCACTAATGACAGGGTTATAGGAGTCTTCATCCTGGCTTGCGGTGCCGTTATTTGTAGGGCTATTTGTCGCGCTCACTAGCCGAATCGTGTCTGTGCTGGTAGTGCTGTTCCATTTCCACAAAAACACATCTTTTCGAGTATTTTGGTCACCAGAGGCAATATCAGCCGCATCACTGACAAACACCACAGACAAGCCATCACCGCTGATCACTGCGTTAGATGAAGCCCCATTCGCGCTGCCTGTTTTGCCTGCATTGTGGCTCACGAGTTTAAGCGTTTGAGTCTGACGATCGAGCCAAAACACATCCGATTTGCCGTTTTTATCATCAGCAACCAAACTGCCAGAATTGCTAGTGAAGACGATATAGCGTCCGTCGTTGCTCACAGAGCTACTGCCCAGGGTGCCGCCCGTGCTGTCACTCGTGCTCAATAAAGACGGATCGATCGGAGACAGCAAATCGACAGGCAGCAAATGATCATAATTTGCCAGCGTGGATGCCTGAAAGACAAGACCCGTCGCAATATTACCCGTGTGGACTTCTAAAGCCCAGTTGCCGCCAGCCTCGCGATCGCCCGTTTGATCGATCGATGCGGCGATATCTGCCCCGGTGATCTGTCCCAAACGCTGCACAAAATTACGACCCTGCTCTCCTTGAGCGACATTACAGCCATAAAGCAAAATGTCAGCATCCTCAGTCAACGCCTGCGACCATGAACCTAGCTGAGAGGTATAGCGATCGAGACTTGTCGCATCCAACTCGGTGGTGCCTAGCTGCAAGCCGCCTGTCTCGCCATGAGAAATGATATGAATGCTAGAAATTCCGGTGCGCCCCAAGAGGGTTTGAGTGATCTGGGTGACTGCATCTGCGATCGGGTCGAGAACATGAACCTCAGTTCCAGAAGTCACGCCTGCTACCAGGCTCTGATAATCGGAGACATTGGAATCAATAAACAGTAAAGACGTAGCTGCACGAGTTTGCAGGGCGAGAGTAGGAAGCAGATTTGCTAGAGGATCGCCAACCGCAGGCAGAGCAGACACGGCAGCATCAGAGGATAACACATAACGGTTTGAGGCGGATGACCCAGCAAATTCCATGACGTTGAACTCCTCGCAAAGTGACCGGGGATGAGAGATAAGGGCATAGCCAAAGCTAGTTTTCCCAGAACGCCAGTAGAACACACATTTCTGAGAACAAACACGCAAATTTTTTATCTTCAACAGTCAACTTTTTACAATCTCTTGATAGAAAATTTCGGCAACTACGAAGGCGATCGCTCTCTAGCATGGGCTAGTAGGCTTTTGAACGTCAGATTGGAATAGACTGGAATGATGTTTGCAAATTTCTTGCCTGCTGAAGTCGCCCGTCTGAGCGAAGCTACCTCGATCGCCCTGGCACAGCAGATGACTCGTCAGGCGATCGCCACTCCCTTGAGTGCTGACCCGATCGCCACGGCTTACATTCATCAAGGCAGCGGCGGAACTCCAATTTTGCTGCTGCATGGGTTTGATAGCTCAGTCTTCGAGTTTCGACGACTCTTGCCACTTCTCGCCGCCCAGCAAGAAACTTGGGCAGTCGATTTGTTGGGGTTTGGGTTCACAGACCGCCCGATCGGAGTCTCTTTTAATCCGATCGCGATCAAAACTCATCTCCACGCATTTTGGAAGACGTTAATCGATCAGCCCATGATTTTAGTGGGTGCCTCTATGGGCGGTGCAGCAGCGATCGATTTTACGCTCACCTATCCCGAAGCGGTGGCAAAACTTGTGCTCATTGACAGCGCTGGGTTTGCCGTAGGCCCGGCAGTGTCGCGGTTTTTGGTGCCGCCCCTTGGCTATCTGGCAACCGAATTTTTGCGCCAGCCCAAAGTCAGGCGGCAAGTCAGTCTCAAAGCCTATGCCGATGCGAGTTTTGTGACTGCCGACGCACAGTTGTGTGCAGCGCTACACTTGCAGTCACCTCAATGGAGTCAGGCAATGATTGCTTTCACAAAAAGCGGGGGCTATAACTTTCTGACTGATAAGATTTCGCAGATCGACAAACCGACGCTGATTCTTTGGGGCGACTCTGATCAGATTTTGGGCACCCAAGACGCAGAGCGATTTAGAAAAGCCATTCTCACCAGCCGACTCGTTTGGGTTGAACACTGTGGGCACGTTCCCCATTTAGAGCAGCCTCAAATCACAGCCGCTTGCATTCTAGAAAATTTTGAGTGATGAAAGCTGTCGATTAACACTTTATCTGTCGTCTCAACAAAATTCTGTCATGCACCTTGGAAGGGCTGAAAGTCTTGCCAGACATAGCTTTCTAGAGTTTCATGTCAGCTCATTGCTGATTTAACTAGTAACTTGAGTGTTGTGATGTCATGAGAGAAAAATAAGACCCGCGACTCGCGGACTACGGATGCGAGAACTGTTTTTGTTG
>NZ_PVWG01000058.1:0-24674 GCF_003003695.1 Phormidesmis priestleyi ULC007 | reverse complement strand
CTATCCGGTGCGCTTGATTTAGTAGTTGCACCCTATCCGATGGATAGCTTTTCTGTCAAAAATTGTCCGAACTATTGGTTGCCTCTGACTTTGATAAAAAGATCCCGTCCACGGTTGAATCAGGGTTTGAGGCTTAAAACCTGCTCAAATTTTGTCCGGAGTATTGTTCTTTGTTCCCTAGTAAAATCTTTTTCAATTAATTTGCTATTGGCACTTCCAAAATAATTAATGCTATCTGTCAAATCTTGCCCAATATAAGTTTTCCCATTGGGATAAGTTATTTTATAAATCACTTTCATCAATACTCCGGACAATTTTTGAGGCAGAAGCTGAAACCCGCATTCTACCGTTGTAGATAGCCTCATTGAGAAGGCTGAAACCCGCATTCCATCGTTAGCGATTCAAAATTGTCCGGACTGTTGTTTCATGATTCGAGTTGAAACTACGAGAGTAGTTAGAAATAGCTGCTTCACACACAGACAAGCTTCAAGCTGCGCCCAAACCAAGATTTAGCGGTCTAAAACTTAGTTGAGCCGCAACCGCAAGCGGTTCTGCTCACTGACGAAGAATGCAAATTCGGTTGTCGGCTCCAACGCTAGTTAGATCGTAGCGTCACGAAAATTTTAGCATACAGTACAAGTGAACTAAATGGCGCTGTCGATCTAACGACTAAGATAAGCGGCAGTAGATAACATTGGCTGCATCACCACTAGCTTTCGGTTGTCCGCTTCATCGACTTGTTAGCTGGCGAAACTACACGACGATACTTTGTTGAAATCATCACCTCTCAAACTCGGTCAAGAGACTGATGCGGTTCTGGTGGCAGTTCAATTTGAATTCGATCGCCAGATCTAACCTCCCCGCCAATTGCAACGATACCCATAACACCAGCTTTGCGGATTAACTTACCGTGTTCGTCACGATCTAACACTGCTGCCATCAGTCCTGTTTGGAATTGATCCAACTGGGCACAAGGGTTTCCCAGACCTGTCAGTTCCACTACTGCCTTATTGCCTAGATGCAACCGTGTACCTGTTGGTAAATCAAGCAGATTAATTCCTCGTGTTGTAATGTTTTCACCCATCTGCCCGGCTGATACAGCAAAACCAGCAGCCTGCAACTCGTCATGCAATTCAGCGTGAATTAAGTGAATTTGGCGTAAATTAGGTTGATTTGGATCAACAGCTACTCGCGAGCGATGCTGAACCGTCTTACCCATGTGCGAATCACCTTCAACACCTAAACCAGTTAGAAGCTGAATACTTTCTTGGTTTGGTTTTGTAAACGTGTGAGTTGTACTGCGGCTAACTGCTATCACAACACCACTCATCCCCACTACCTCAGTCTCTAAATCACAAACCTTATTCTAAACTCGCTCACTACCTGTCTTCCTACGTTCGCTTGATTTTGAATACAAACAACAGCCTTCAAACTACTGCCAACACCTATAAACGAAGCAAGCTAACTTCTTTTTAGAGAGAAAGTTTCCGTAGATCCATCCCAAAACGGGTGGATCGGCAGAAGTTTTCTGCATATTACCCTAAATTGGGTGGATCTACGGAAGTTTTCTGCATATTAACCCAACCAAGGTGGATCGGAAGAAATTTTCCGCATATCTTCAGATTTGTGCTTAATTATACGAGTATTATTAAGCGCATAATGTACTGATGTGACCCAACTGCTCATGGAACCGCGCCCGAAAAAGCTTTTAGACCAACTGCGTGACACGATTCGGCTCAAGCATTATGCTTACCGCACCGAAGAAACCTATGTACAGTGGGCTAGACGCTACATCCTGTTTCATAACAAGCGGCATCCCAATGAAATGGGACGTGTCGAAATTGAGGCATTTCTGACGCATCTGGCTGTTCAAGAGCGAGTTGCCGCGTCTACTCAAAATCAGGCACTCAACGCGATTCTGTTTCTCTACCGAGAGGTGCTGAAACTAGAAGTGTCTGAGGTAAATGCGATTCGGGCAAAACGCACCCAGTATCTTCCCACCGTCTTAACCAAAGCAGAGGCGCGGGAGGTGATCCAACACATCTCTGGAGTCCAGCAGTTAGTGGTGAAGTTGCTCTATGGTGGGGGACTGCGTTTGTGCGAAGGGTTACGCTTGCGGGTCAAGGATGTCGATTTTGCCCAACATCAGATTTTGGTGCGAGACGGTAAGGGTAGCAAGAGCCGCGTCACCATGCTGCCAGCCAGCGTGACAGCAGAACTGCACGACCATTTAGTGAGTGTCAAGCGCCAACATCAGCAGGACTTAGGGCGAGGTTTTGGAGCCGTTTCATTGCCCTATGCGTTGGATCGCAAGTATCCAAATGCGAATCGGGACTGGGTGTGGCAGTTTGTGTTTCCCTCCAGTCAGATTGCTAAAGATCCGCGCGGTGAGCTGATGTGTCGTCATCATCTACATGAGAGTGGGGTGCAAAAAGCTGTGAAGCAGGCAGTGCAGGCAACAAAGATTGCCAAGCGGGTGGGCTGTCATACCTTTCGACACAGTTTTGCGACGCATCTGTTGGAGAGTGGGTACGACATTCGCACGATTCAGGAGTTGCTAGGGCACAAAGATGTCAAAACAACGATGATTTACACTCACGTTTTAAACCGCGGTGGGCGTGGAGTTTGCAGTCCGTTAGATGCGTAGTCGCCCCCACCTCCCCAAAAAAACGATTAGCTTCGCAAGAGCCGAGGCAACGCACCTCCTCAAAAATTCATCATTCCAAAAAGCAAAAAACTCCTGTACAATACATCGCAGTGATGGAGTTGTGCCCCGAAGCCTGATCGACGAAATCAGACTCCGAGGACTTCCATCCCTAGTTAAACCGACTAACTCAGGAGGCGTTCATGATTGTACACCGTCAGCTTTGCTATGGGATCTTGAAAGGCTGGAATCAAGATCCTGCATACGTTTTTCACCCCAATGGAATGTCTGAGAGATCAGTGTTCTTGTCCTCTTTGAATTAACCGAGAGGACAAAAATATGGGAGTCAGGACGATCGTACCTGGCTCGATTTCGTTCACCGTTGAGTTGCGTTGCTCAACCGAAAAACGTTATCGAGTCAGTGTCACTTTGGATTTGCAAGAGCGTTACATCTTCCTGTCGTCTGGCATTCTCGTGAATGTGAGCGACAGCATTGAAGATTTCGTTTCACAACTGAGTGAGATTGCATCCAATCAACTGGCATTGTTCAAATGGGATGGCACGAGTGATTTGACGACTGAATATCAAATTGTTCGAGTGTTGCCAGGATATCAGATTGAGCGTTCTTTAGTAAAGTTCAATATTGTTATCGGCAATGGTTTACCAGTTCAAGTAGAGGAGTTGCACAACAAAGTCACCATTCAACTCTAGGAAGTTGAGCGTTGGGGAGCCGGGGATTATCCTTTGGGGATCGGCTCCCTTACAAACTTGCGCGAAAACAGAATCTCTCGCTGCGTTGTTCGTGAATTTGGACTTCGCTCAACCCACTCGCTAGCTGAGGGCTGAACGAAGTCGAAGCCCGAAGAAATCGATTGATTGAGACTCTATTAAACCGCAATTCCCTTAGCGTGAAAGGGGCACTGCTCCGGCACCGTTCGGTGTCGCTCCATTGGTGGGAGCGATCGTTCCGTTCTGAGACTGATTTAGATTAGTCGCCAGAGGTTGTTTTTTGGAGCGTTTGTAATTACTCGGCGGTTTTCCACCTGCCATCTCATATTCCTTGCTGTCTCTGCCATACGTCGCTACCACAGCGCTCAAAAGCCGTGTTGACAAGATGGATACGGCAGCTTCGACTTCGGCAAACTCAATGCGGGTGCGATCGACAGCGGAAAGGGCAAGATTATGGGTTTGCAAACAGGTGTCTGAAGTGGTAATCAATGCAGCATAGTCTTGCAGCGTTAGCCCATTGCCTAAATCTAGATTGGGATGAATAGATTGCAGCCCGCGCAATCTTGCCTGCGCTTTTTCTAAAGTGGCAGAACGTCGTTTTTGATAAACCATAGAGTAGCTCCCAATGCCAGATGCAGTTGTGATGACAGGTCTACTTTAGATCTGCGCTCAGTTCACCGAGATCCGTAGAACCTTGGAATCTAGTTGAATAGAGGAGTTGCCGTTGCGTTTGACTTCCGTAAACTCCGCTATTCAGGGAGTCAAATGCCGTTTCGTAGACCTCAGTGATCGTTTCGTAGGTTTCAACAACAGTTTCGTAGACCTCAGTGATCGTTTCATAGGTTCCAAAAATGGTTTTGTAGGTTTCAACAACGGTTTTGTAGACCTCGATCGTTGTTTTGTAGGTTCTAAAAACGGTTTTGTAGGTTCTAAAGACGGTTTTGTAGGTTCTAAAAACGGTTTCGTGAACCTCGATCGTTGTTTTGTAGACCCAAAGCGTTATTTCTACAAAAAAGCTATCGATCTATTGAGGCGCAGTTCAGAACAAACAAACACCCGATCGATAGCTTTATGAAAATTGTACAAAGTTTGAGGGGGAGAACCTCTTGTGCTTAGGATCGTGGACTAAATAACCTGTAAAAGTCCTCTGATTTGTGATCGCCGAGACTTGCGCCCCCTAAATCCCCCACGAGTGAGGGACTTTGAAACTGAAGTCTTGGCTCAAAGTCCCCCAGAATGGGGGATTTAGGGGGCTGAAGCCGACCCAAACGCAGCGATAAAGACTGGTGTACACCCTAACTTTTTAGGGAGAGGGCGAGAAGTTACACCTTAATAAATCCACGTTCCTTAAGACCTCAGCGCGTCTAGCATGGCTTGGTGAATATGGCTCTGGTCAACCGCACGCGGAACACCCGGAATTTTATATCGCTTCGGCGTTCCACCAGGAGGACTGTCTACAAAATCCACATCGCGACCGACAAAATCTGCCAGCCTCAGCGCACCGCCTTGGAAGTAAACAGGGACCATGCGGTTGCTGTGGTTGCCCCACCCATACTTGATGGCTGGGTCAGACCCCCAGAAGTGCCCCGCAGTGTTGGGCGTGTGCTGGTTGTAGGTCAGGTCTTTTGCCCCCTTTGACTGCACGAGTTGTGCATAGTTGTCATTTAAGGTCAAATAGTGGTCGTGGTCGGCGGTGACAATTAGCACATTCTTCTTCCAGCCGCCGTTTCGACCGACCCACTTGATGACTTCGCTAACGGCGGTGTCAAACGATCGCATCGTCCCGATCAAATTGTCGAGGTTATTATCGTGGGCAGCCCAATCCACGTCGCCGCCTTCAATCATCAGCCAAAATCCGTCTTTGTCTTTACCAAGCACCTCTAGCGCCGCGCGACTCATTTGAGCCAACGTCGGATTTGCTTTGACCTCTTTGGCAATGAACTGGCTGTCTGTTTCACCCGGAGCTAACGGACGAACGGTATCCGGTTTAGGAATTTGAGTGCCGTTATTCACCGGAGATCCGGTTGGGGCAGTCGAGGCAGAAGCCGTGGCGTAAACGGCGAAGTTATCTAACCCAGTTGAGCTGTAATCACCGGATGCCCCTCGAATCGGAATGTTGCCATTCTGACCACGGGCACCATATAGCCCTAGCAGCCGTTCACCTGTATTGGGGTTAATCTTTTTAGCCGTTTGGATCAGGGTTTTGCCGCCATCGACGATCGCGCCTAAATTATTCGTCGTCGTGACTTTCGTGTCGCGTTCTAAAAACCTGTAGCCATATCGGTTGTTTTTAGGCTTCGATCGCAGTTCTTCATAAGTAGACTGCTTAATATAGTTAAACGCAGTCAATGTCTTTGTTGGATCTTTGGGGTCGGGGATATTCTTAGGAACAATGGTGCTGGCAGAGGTCGTATTTTCATAATCTAGAGGATGCCCGCCGCCAATTAACACCGTTGGCAAATAGCCTTGGTCTTCTCTAATCGCTTCTTGCAGAATGTTGTCAAGCGCCGGGAAATTGTTGTCATATTTGCTGCGACGGTTGACGCTCGATGCCGCCGCTCCTGGAGTTGCGTGAGTGATGGGGACTGACGTAACTAAGCCCGTCGATTTGCCCAATGCTTTGGCATCTTGCAGAATGGTTTTCACCGAACTCCGCTCGTAGATATCGACTGCCATTGCGTTGTTGTAGCTCTTAACCCCGGTATAAAGCGTCGATGCCGTATTCGCCGAATCGGGATAGCTGCACTTAATATATTCAGGGTCAGCACTACCAGGAGACGCAGGGGTTAGAGGTGTCCAGGGGTTGGGCCCACCTTTAGCAGGCTCAAATCCAACAATGTTGCCACCTAAAGGGTCGCCTCCGAGTCGGCACGGTTGAGCGGCTGTGGCAGTCAGGTTGCGGGCAGGGGTGCCAGGGTTGAGCGCCGGGTTGAATTGGAAACCAGCCCGAACCGGAGCCGCGCCTGTGACTCCACAGTCCAAGGTGCCTGTAGGGTTCGCAGTTGTTTTGCAGGTTGTTGCGGTGGCATCTAGAGCGCTATTGCCCGTCGAGCCAGCGATCGTCGTTCCATAAGTGGTGGCGTAGGTGTAACCCGTCAACTGCTGAAAGCTTAAGCCTCGCCCTTTGCCCGCCTTGTAGAAGGGTGCGCCCTTGGCTACGGCAGCCGCACGAGCCATGTTCCAGCCCATGCCATCGCCGATCATTAAAATCACATTCACCCCGTTGCCCGATCGAGCAGCCAAGGCAGATGGCGTATTAAAAGGAACAAGATTAACTGAAACAGTGCAGAAGAGGCACGCCATGAAGAAGGACAGATGCCGGGTGATAGTCTGAAGAAATTTCGTCATTGCGGATTCCTTGAGCGGTGGGCTTCCGGGTGGTTTGTGAACACAGAAATCTGTGAGATTTACGCGGGGCAAATCTCGGCGATCGATTGATTATTGCCCTCGTCTCAGAGGTCAGAAGCTACCTGGCTAACGCTACTGATAGAAATTGGGTGCCCGGTGACTCGCTGCGGTTTCTAGGGCAAACTCGCTGATAGGGGGTTGAGCTTGCGACTCAGGGATCACAGAAGCGCTTTGCACGGGTGCGATGTTAGGGGCAGAAACCGAGACGATCGCCACTGCTAAAGCGCCGCAGAAGCCCACGAGAAAATAGATCAACGGACGAAGGCGAGAAAAATTTAAAGTCATCATTGATGGCTCCAACTTAAAAGGAAGGACTGGCAAGCACATAGAGAGTGAAGACGCATAGGTAACTTGAATCAATGACTAGGTGTTCAGAAATCTCTCAATCAGATTAATACTTAGTTTGCTAAACTCCGTGTTTTCCCCAATACATGAGAGGTTAAGCTTTGGGTAAAAAATGGGTGTAATTTGGGTTTTTCAGATGATTGTTCGCTAATGATTTGCAGCGTGATTTCTTGAATCAAAAACTGCTGAGACAAATGACTGCTAATTCGTTCTAATAGACAATCGCGATCGTGATTATCCAACTCTGGCAGAACGTGTAGATGAACATTAAGCGCTACGTGACCTGATGTGATACTCCAAATTCGTAGATGATCAACTTGGGTGACTGGCTCAAATGTCATCAGTGATGTCTCAACGTCTGTTGGATCGATCGAACTGGGGGCATATTCCAGCAGAATTTCTAAGCTTTCTTTAATCAACGGTAAGGCGCTCAGACTGGTCAACCCTGCGACCAACAGGCTGGCGGTGGCATCCATCCACATCCAGTGCCAGAAATAGATCGTCAGACTCGCCGCAATCACGCCCACTGAGCTAGCAGCATCGGCTAGAACGTGCAGGAAAGCGGCTTTCAGGTTCAAATCGTTTTGACTGCGCTGGTGCAGCAGCATCAGATTGAGACTGTTTACTCCTAGCCCGATCGTGGCACCGATCAGCATCGGCAAGCCCAAAACGGTCTGCGGGGCGTGAAATCGATTTACACTTTCCCAAATCACAAACGCAGCGATCGCCAATAGACTCAGCCCATTCAGCAAAGCGGCGAGAATCTCGACTCGTTTGTGCCCAAAGGTCGATCGTCCCGTGGCAGGGCGCTGGGCAATCCACACGGCAATCAGCGTCATTCCTAACGCCGCGATGTCTGCAAATAAGTGCCCTGCGTCTGCCAATAGCGAGAGACTATGGCTAAACGCCCCGACGATCAGTTCGGTGGCAAAAAGACTGCTTAAAAGAACAAGAGCAAGGCTCACCGTTTGCACTTTTTGTCTAGGGTTTTCTGAATGCAGATAGCCACAATAGCAGGAGCGCAAGGCGGATGGTTTACGGGTAGGTCGATCGACGGTTAATGTCATTCAGCGTCACTCAAGACGATTGGATTGAGGAATAGGAAAGGCAGCAGTCTGCTCTTATCTCTGAACAGACTATCAGATTTGTCTTTAATAGAGGGGTAAGCGAACGTTAACCTTGAGTAAAATCAACCTTGAAACCTGACTTTTGGGGTGAACCCAGATCTATACTGGCAGGCATCCCACGATCGTTGGTTTTGCCCCGTGAGCTCAATACCAAAACTTAAATTAGCGTTTAAGTGGAGTGTCCAACCTCGGTTGCTTTTGTCTGTCTTGTTAGCGGGGTTAGTTGCGGTCTTGCTGCCGCCCTGGTTTCACTGGGCAACTCGCGCCCTCTGCATCTGGGACACTGGCATGATTAGCTTTCTAGGCTTGAGTTGGTGGCTAATGGCGAATGCTACCCCTGATTCTATGCGCCGCCATGCTCAACACGAAGACCCTGGACGATTGGTCATTCTCAGTTTGATTACGGCGGCAGCCTTTGCGAGTTTATCTGCGATCGGGTTTATTTTGCACGACAAAGGGTCAGAGAATCGGCTCCTAATTTTGCATTTGGCACTGTCGATCGTCACGATCGTCGGTTCGTGGCTGTTGGTGCATACAATCTTTGCCTCCCACTACGCGCACGCCTATTATCAAGCCGGAAAATCACTTCGCGAATGTAAAGAAAACGGCTTAGATTTTCCGGGCGACATCGAGCCAGATTATTGGGATTTTCTCTATTTCTCGTTTGTGATTGGGATGACGAGCCAAACGTCAGATGTAGAAGTGACTTCTCGGCAGATTCGGCGACTGGCGCTGCTGCACGGAGTGCTGGCGTTTTTCTTTAACACGACGATCGTAGCGATGACCATCAACATCATCGCAGGTCTGATTTGAGCCAAGTCTGCTGAATCAATTGCCCAGGTTTCTCAGTCCAATTGCAGATTTCGGTCTCTCCTATCACCTCGTAATCTAAAGGTTAAAGTTTTGTAACTAAATTGCTCACATCCGAAGCCGATCTCAGTCTAAACTCTTTGAAGACCCGTATGCAGTGCCCAGTCCTTATGCCAATCGCTCAATCTGCCAAACCGATTCCGAAAGACAACCCTGTTTGGAGCCAGCTTTTTATCGCTGGCTTACTGCTGATGCTCTCATCGGGCTGTAGCGGATTCTCAAAAGCAGAAGCCGAGTCAAAGCGACCTTCAGGCGCACAGCAGGGCAACCCCAACGTCGATGTGGCGATCGCACGGACTGATTCCCTACAGAAACAACTCGAATACACGGGAACTACTCAGCCCGTCCGTGAAGTGTCGGTTCGTGCCCAAATTGAGGGGCGATTGCTCGATTTGAATGTCGATGTGGGCGATCAGGTGCAGCAAGGGCAAGTCTTGGGGCGATTAGATGACGCAATTCCTCTGGCTGCCGTGAGTAAAGCCGAAGCCGATGTTGCCGCGCAGCAGTCAGAAGTTGCCCAGGCAGAGGCAGAACTTGGCAACATCCGCACCCAGATAGAACGTGCAAGATTGGAGCTTCAGCAGGCTCGATCGGACGCTGCGCGAACTCAGCAACTCTTGCGGGAGGGTGCGATCTCAGCCCAGCAAGCCGAAACCGATCGCACGGCTGCCCGCACCGCAGAACAGGCATTTCGCTCTGCCCAGGCGCAAATTAGAACGCAGCAACAAGCCGTCACCGCTGCTCAAAAACGAGTCACTTCTCAGCAGGCAATTGTCAATCAAGAAACAGAACGGCGATCGTATACGGTTCTGAATTCTCCGGTCACAGGCTCGGTGTTGCAGCGCGTCACCGAACCGGGAAACTTAGCTCAAGCAGGCAGCGAAATTCTCAAGCTAGGAGACTTTAGCCGCGCCAAAATTGCAGTTCAAGTTTCAGAGTTAGAGCTAGGCACGATTCGCGTCGGGCAACCCGTGCAAGTGCGTCTAGATGCCTTTCCAAAGCAGCAGTTTCAAGGACAAGTGAGCCGCATTTCTCCGGCAGCAGACCCCACCGCTCGACTTGTGCCGATAGAAGTTACCCTTTCTAACCCAGAGCGCAAAATTCGCAGTGGCTTGCTGGCACGAGTGAACTTTGCGCGATCGGCCACTCAACGAGTCGTGGTGCCCGAAGCGGCGATTCAAACTCCTAAAGGTCAAGACAACTCAAACACTGGAACTCTATTTACGGTGAATGGCAAAGGAGATCAAGCAAAGGTGGTGGCGCGATCGGTGAAGTTAGGTCAGCGATCTGATGGCAAAGTCGAGATTTTGTCAGGGCTTCAGCCCGGAGAATCATTTGTCGCTCGTGGAAATCGAAATCTCAAAGACGGCGACTCAGTGCGTTTGAGCTTTCTTTCTGAAAAGCCTCAGCAGTCCGCTCAATAAGCAGCTAGGTAGAACTTAACTTCAGAGACTCCAAACCGTCCTTACTCTACTACTCCATAAAACGATTTATGACGACGCAGAACTCTAAGTCTTCAGGCTTTAGCATTAGTGCAATTGCAATTCGCCAGCACATTGGCACATTGATGCTGACTTTAGCAGTCATTGCGATCGGTATATTTTTTATCTTCAATCTTCAGGTTGATTTGCTGCCTTCTATCACCTACCCCCGCATTGGTGTGCGCGTCGATATTCCTGGTATTGCCCCTGAAGTGGCGATCGATGAAGTCACTAGACCGCTCGAAGAAGCCCTTTCGGCAACAGAGGGGGTGGTGCAGGTCTACTCTCAGACGCGAGAAGGACAGGTGAACATCGACTTGTATTTTGAACCGGGAGGTAACATTGACCAAGCGCTGAACGATGCCACGGCTGCCTTTAACCGGGCCCAAGCAAATCTGCCCGATGTTGTAGAAGCACCACGTTTGTTCAAAGTAGATCCGTCCCAGCTTCCGGTTTATGAACTGGCGATCGCGTCTCCATCATTAAAGGATGTAGACTTGCGGGTATTTGCCGACGAAGAGCTAGCGCGTGAACTCGGAGTTGTGCCAGGGGTGGCATCCGTAGACATTGCGGGTGGAGTGCCCGAAGAAGTGCGCGTCGTTTTAGACCTCAATCGTCTCCAATCTCTGGGGATCGGCATCAACGAAGTTTTGACTGAGCTAGAAGAAACTAATCAAGATGTTTCTGGGGGACGAATTCTAGGTGAGCTTTCTGAGCCGTTGACCCGTGCGATCGGGCGATTTCAGAACGTCGATCAGATTCGCAACCTCTCGTTTAGAGTTGCCAATGCTGCGCCAACAACGGCAGAGGCTGAACCAAACAGCCGCGTTTCCGCCGATCGTCGAGTTTATTTGCGCGATTTTGCTCAAGTTGCAGACGGGACAGAAAATCAGCGCATTTTTGTCTTGCTGAACAAGCAGCCTGCGGTCAAAGTCAGCATTCAAAAACAGCCCGATGCCAACACGATCGCAGTCGTAGAAAGTGTGAAACGGCGCATCGAAGAGTTGCGACAAGCCGGGGCCATCCCCAAAGATATGGAGTTAATTCCGACGCTGGATGAGTCGGTGTTTATCCAAGAATCGCTGGACAGTGTGACGGATGCCGCGATCTCTGGCGCGGTTCTCGCTGCGCTCGCTGTGCTGTTGTTTTTGGGTTCTCTGCGGCAAACGCTGATCATTAGTTTGACCATTCCGCTCTGCACACTGGCTGCCGCGATCGCCATGAAGCTGTTCGGGTTTTCGCTTAACGTCTTTACGTTGGCAGGGCTGGCAATTAGTGTCGGACAGGCGGTAGACACTTCAGTTGTGGTTTTAGAGAATATCAACAAGCGATCGGTTACACTAGGCGGATCTGCCCCTATTAATCACAACGGACAAACCCGCCAAGCTGCGATCGGCTTAGTAGAAGCCAGCAGTCGAGAGGTAGAATCTTCGCTGGTCGCGGCAACTGGAGGCAACTTAGTATCGGTGTTGCCATTTTTGCTAATCGGCGGCTTTATCTCTTTGCTCTTTAACGAATTGATTCTGACGATTTGTTTTGCAGTTGCGGCATCTCTGTTGGTTGCCGTGACGGTGGTGCCGATGCTCTCGTCGCTGTTGATTACAGTGCGCTGGTCGAGTCGGCTCGATCGGTTCTGGCTGTTGCGAGAATTCAATCAACGGTTTGAGGGTGCAACTCGTCAATATTCTAGGGTATTAGGGCAGGTTGTACATCGTCGATTCTTAGTATTGGCAATCACCTTTGTGGTCTTTGGTGGCAGCAGTCTGTTGATGATGGGGCATATTCCTCAAGAAATTCTCCCTCGCATTAGTACAGGACAAGCCCGACTCAGCGCCCAGTTTCCGCCGGGAACACCGCTAGAAACCAGTCGTAAGGTCATGACCGCCGCCGATGATATTCTTCTAGCACAGCCTGAAACGCAGTATGTCTTTTCAACAGTGGGCGGTGCCTTATTTGGCAGCAGCACCAGCGCAAACCCGCTCCGAGCTTCCAGCACCATCACCCTCAAACCGGGAACTGATGTTGAGCGTTACGTGTCAAAAGTGACTCAAGCGTTTAACAAGCTGAATCTAGTCGATATTCGTCTGCGGCTGAGTCCGGGTGAAGTGCGAGGCTTGATTTTGAGTAACTCTCCCGTGCGATCGGACATCGACGTGATCTTGCAAGGCGAAGATACAAAAGCGTTAGAGCAGGCAGGGCAAGAGTTGGTCAAAACTCTGGAACAGCAGGCAAAGTTATCTGCCTTCCGACCTGATGCCGACAGCCGACAGCCCGAGATTCAAATTCGACTTGATCGAGAGCGATCGGCTGACTTAGACCTCAACATTCAAGATGTTGGAGAGGTGTTAACAACTGCCATTGAGGGAACAGTCCCAACGCAGCTTCAGCGCGGAAATCGACTAGTGGATGTGCGAGTGCAATTCAATCAAGACTCGATTCGTCGCCCATCTCAGCTCGAAGCATTGCCGCTGTTCACGACAGACAAACAGTTGGTGCGCTTGGGAGATGTTGCTCAGATTGAAACGGGACAAGCTTCCGGTCAAATTCAACGCATCAACCAGCGGCAGGTGTTTCTGATTGCTGGAACGCTGAGTGAAGGAGCCAGTTTAGGAGAAGCACTCGCTGAGGTCGATCGCATCTTGACAGGGGTGGAATTCCCTCAAGGCATTAGCCGTCTTCCGAGTGCGGCTGCCCAGAGCAATCAAGCCATTCAAGCGGCTCTACCGTTGCTGGGTGGGTTGGCAGCATTCCTGGTGTTTGTGGTCATGGCAGTGCAATATAATTCGCTAGTCGATCCACTGGTGATTATGTTGACTCTCCCGCTAGCACTAGCAGGCGGCATTTGGGGGCTGTTTTTTACCCAAACGGCGATCGGGGCAACAGTGATTGTTGGAGCAGTGCTACTCGTAGGGATTGTGGTCAACAATGCCATCATCATGGTGGAAACAGCCAATCAGATTCGGGAAGAGGAGGGAGTCGATCGTCGAACTGCTATTCTGCAAGCGGCTCCTCAGCGACTTCGCCCCATTTTGATGACGACTGTTACAACCGTTTTGGGTATCTTTCCCCTTGCCTTGGGTCTGGGGCAAGGGGGAGAGTTCTTGCAACCGTTAGGAATTGTGGTCTTTTCGGGGTTAACATTAGCAACTCTGTTGACGTTGTTTATTATTCCCTGCTCCTATTTACTGCTGCATGATCTGTTTGGTTGGCGACGAGGCAAAAAAGTGGTTGCGATCGAGTCTTCCTCGGTGCTAGAAGAACCTTCTGACCCAGTTTCGCTCAGAAAATAAGGGGTCACTGTTCTTACAGGAATTCTATGAAGACCCTCTGGTAGAAGGTCTTCACGACTCAATACTCGTCGTTAACTGCCCGCTTCAGGAAAAACGGCATCCGATCTCACTGCTGCATTTTCGGCCCCATCTGCCAGATTGCGATAGCGTTGCAGCACAGCGCGGCTATAGGTGGCAATGCTAGGGTAGCGATGCCCCCGATAAAACTGCAATCTCGTCGAGGTATAGCGATTGGGTTTGCCACTATACCACCACGACGCGACTCTCATAATCGCTAATTCTTCATTGCCGCCACTGGCTAAGAGCGATCGCTGCCAATATTGGTTGAGCTTATAGTCAATAATCGCAAGCTGAATATCTGGATTGCTGAGAAATGTTTGACGAGAGACCGGATAGCCTAACGCCTCCTGCGACCAGGCAGCTAGATTGCTGGGCATCACTTGAGCATAGCCTAATGCCCCTGAATGCCGATTCACGCTTTGAAATTTTGCGCCGCTTTCTTGACCGATAATTGCCCACCTCAGCAGTTGCACTGGTTGAGACAACGGAGCAGACTGCTGAACTGAAGGCACTAAGAGAGCAGGAATCTGGAAGGGGTCTTGAGTCGCGCAGGCGGGTAGCCCTATTGATAGTAGAAAAACGCTGCTAGCAAAATTTTGCAGCCAAAACCGACTGCTCAAACTACCGAGCCATTGAGAAGCAATCATGCAAGATCTTATGAAACAAACTAGAAGAGTGTACAGGCAATCGGTCGCTAATGTAAAACGTTTTATTACGGAAGTATTTTGCTATTTGCGAACAACTGTGAATGCTAAACTTTCATAAGGGTTTTAATGCTGTTAAATAAATTAGTACAAAAAGTTCAATACTTAATACAACGCTGAAAGAATAACTGAATAATTAATCTATAGCAATCCTGGATTTTGGCTAACTCAATTCTCCGGCAGAAAAGACATCGCTTACAGGCAACTGCAACTCCGAAAATGTGGGAGAGAGAACCCGATCGCCGATCCGAAATCGCTGCACTTCATACTCACCCTCTATGAGGTGATAAACCGAAAAAGTCGGCTGTTTGGGGTAGCCAATGTGTAGCCGACCGCCTAAGCCCAGATAATCTATCACCCAATATTCAGGAATCCCTAACGCTTCATAGTCGCGTAGTTTGCTCAGATAATCATCTTGCCAGTTAGTGCTGACGACTTCGACAATCAGACGCACTGATGCCCCCATTGTGATAATCGATTCCTTTGCCCATCGAGGTTCATTGCTGATAGTTTGCCTGTCTAAAACAATCACATCTGGCTCATAGCCTGATCCGTCTACTGACTTGACGATGCATTCTCTAGGAATAAAGTAAGGAAGCTTCAGCCGTCCGACTTCAACAAATAGTGAGCCGTTTGTGAATCCAGCGACTTCAGAATGCTTCCCGGTTGGCTTGGGCATTTCGACAACTCTTCCCTCGTGTAATTCATAGCGATGCTCTGAGTTTTCTGGATACCATTCGATAAACTCATCAAAGTTGACCCGTTGAGACACTGCTTGAATCATCACGATCGTCCTCTTCGCACTTGAGATTTAGCGTACTCTGTTTGAGCCTAAAATCAAAACCTAGTATTCTAGCAATTTCATTTTAGTGATCATAAAAATGGGTATAGGAACATTATCTTTAACGTTCCTATACCCATTTAGTGCGGCTCGTAAAAACTAGGATTTATTGTCCTAGACCGTTGTCTTCGATCCATTTAACGACTTCTGAAGAAGACTCTGCATAGAGAGATTTCCCAGTTTTAGGGTCATAAGCGTGCCAGAAAGTTGTGCCAGACTCGCCAACTACTTGCTTCACCGAAAGCTGAGAGTGACGATCGAGGGCATTTAACCAAGAATGCCAAACTTGCTTGACCTGAGCCACCAGCGCCGCCAGATTCAACGGGTAGCTTTTGCGGTCTAGCTGCTGTTGCTCTTGCTCTAACAGAGTAAGGAGTTGAGTGTTTTGAGCTGCTTTTGCAACGGCAAGCCGACGAGCTAGAGAAGCGGCGATCGTGGCTTGATGTTGAGCAGAAATTGTAGATGGGTTGACTTGAAGTGCAGTAGCCATGATTCACAAAGGGATGAAATTTTGATGTCAGCGGAGACTTTAGACGCTTCTATTTTAAGATACTTCTGTAGCAAAAACTACAAAACAAATTATTTCTGAAGTTTTATTTAACAATTCGTAGGTTTTTTACAAAATTCTCACGGCCAGAACGCCCGCGATCGCAGAGGTGATCGCAGAGGTCAATGCTGTGATAAATAACCACCACGCAGCAGCCGCGATCGCTTTGCGGGTTTCTTCGGCTTGATGGTGCGCCTGTTGCTTTAACTGATCGATGCGCTGTTGAGTATCTTGTTGCAGACGTTCGGTTTGTTGAACAATACCAGCGCGAATGGCATCGAACCGCTCAAGCATCTGGTGAGCCAGTGACTCAGAGATGTCATCGCGATCGTTAAACCAGTGAGTTAGAGCCTCTCGATTAAAACCACGTAGGCGATCGCTCAATGATTCAATTCCAGTTTGCGAATTTGTTAGCAGGGCATTGAGATCGTGTTTGATTTGGTCAAAGTTTAAGGCGGGTAACTCTAGAGCAGTCAGTCGATCGCGAAATTGAGAAAAGGTATGGGCGATCGCGGTCTGAATCTGCTCTTGCGATTGGTGTGCTTGTTCAGCAAGTTTTTGAACAATAGACTCAACCTGCTCGACGATGTGACTGGCTTCCGCTTCGGTTAAGCCTTGACGTTGAGCAAGGAGGGCACTCAGCGTTGAGCCATCAATGTGCGAAAGTGTTTCTTTCAATGCTTCTAGACCTGCTTGTGGGTCGTGCAGCAGTTGTTTTAAGTCACGTTGCAGACTGTCTAAATTGAGATCTTCTTTGTCGAGATGCTTCAGATAATCTGCTAGTAGAGTTTGAGTGTTTTTGGCTCCTTCTTTTGCTCTGAGTGCTCGTCTTCGCGGTGGGTTGCTGACTGGCTGAATGGGAATCGTCAAGGTCGGAGCGTGAATTGTTTGAGCGCTCGATCGCGCCCCAGAATCTCCTGTCTTAGATACCTCGATTAAAGTGTTCCAGGCTTTTTCTAATTGGTCAGCAACTTGTTGAACTCGCTTCTTAGTTAAGTCTTGGCGATCGACTAATCGGTTCTCAATTTCAGCCCGATCAAACTGAGGCAGGCGACAATGTTCGGTTTCACACTGTTTGAGCCATGATTTCAGTTGACGCTGAATTGTTTTGGCAACAAGCTTTTGAGTACGATCGCTAGTGAATTCTTGCATCTGCTGCCAGAGATCGAGACTTCCTGCACTATTTGATTCAGGTTGAGCAGGTTCTTGAGGGTTGTTCTCACCAATTGTAGTCAACACTTCTTGACGAGTTTCTTCTAAACGATCGACCGCTTGAGCAATTTTTGCAGGAGTCAAATCGCCTCGTTGCTGAAGTAATGACTCAAAATAATCAGGGGTCAAAGGCTCAAGGTGATCTCGAACAACATTACGATCTGCATCGAGATCGTAAATTAAGTCTTTAAACTCCAGCGTGACGGTTTTGCGGGTGAGTTGCCAGGGGTAAGCGTTGAGCAAATAATCTTCGATGTCGGCTTGAATGAGGCTGGGATCTGCGCCCGTCGATCGCGCTCCAGTTAAAGATTGAATTTGCCCCAAAATCTGACTCACATCCAAATCAGATAAATCGGCTCTTTGAAGCACGATGCTTGTGAGATGTTTGAGATCGAGCAACGCAAACGGATTCTGAAACGCTAACGGCTCTGCATCCTCGCTTGTCTCAGATTGTTTTTGCGATAAGAGTTCTGGCAGTCGGCGATTTAGGTCATCTGGACTGGACGATCGCAGCCACTCAATCAGTTCACTCTGAGGATGAGATGATTGTGAATTTAGCACGTCTTGCCAGACTGTTTCTAAGCGATCGACCAACTGGTTAATATCTTGCTTAGAGAAGTCGGTGCGATCGCTAAAGAGTTCAACCAACGCCGATCGATCTAACGGCACCCTACCCACTCCTGACGCGATCGGCTTTAATTCGGAATGCAGTAACTCAGTGAACTCGTCGCCGATCGTTTGGAGGTCAAGCTGCGGCACGGGCAGATTTTTTAGATAATTCTGAAGCGTTTCTTGAACTGTTTCCTGAGAATCACCAGGGTTAAGAGCTACCTTTAACTCACGCTGAAGTGTTGTCAAAAGCGTCTCTTGAGCAGCGATTTGCTCTCGCAGCGTGTTTGAGATTTCAGGATTAGGCTTGCGCCCGATCGCGCTAGTCACAGTCGATATTAAGCCTTGCAGACTCGCAGCAAACGTGTTTAAGATCGATCCCAAAATCGAACTGACCGCTTGAGAACTCAACCATACCAACAATAAAAAATAAGCCGACCAAATCACAACTCCTAAAATGGCACCGACGATCGGATAATTGACCAAACTTAGTTTGACTGCTAAAAAGCAAGCGACAAACAGTACAACGTTGACTGTCAGCAGCGTGCTTGCTCCGATCGCAAACGTGATCCGATTAACGTTCTCAGAACGATCGCCCTTAGCATTCGGGTCAGTGTCAGGCGGGTTGGGTTTTGCGTGAGGTAAAAAGCCGAGAGCCGTGACTCCAGCCGCGATGCCAAACGTGGTCAGCAACAGTTGGAATGCAAAAGCAATCAGCAGCCCGATCGCCAGCGTTGTCAGCACAGGTGGACTGGAAGCTACAAAAGGCATTTCTGAACTCATAGGATCACCTCAGCAGCGATACACCTGCATTTATTGAAGGTGAATAATTCGCACATTACCCATCAATCAAGCTAAGACGCACCCGTCTGAAGGATGACTTTGAGACCGCTGCGAAGATCATCCACCTAACGCCAAGACGATTACGGAAACTCATTAGGTGGGAATGCTACGACAAAATTGTGGGTTATCAACACCAGAAATTTATCGAGGGGTTTGCGAAGATAGTCTTGTCAACCAAAAGGAACCCGATGAAATTTTTCCTCAAACCGCTCTACACTTGGTATCGCACCACTTTACGGAATTCTAAATATCGCTGGCTGATCGTGTTAGGCAGTTTGATTTATCTCGTGAGTCCATTCAATTTAGTCACCGATGCGATACCAGTTTTAGGCTGGATTGATGATGGATTGATTGCAACCGTTCTGGTTACCGAAGTGTCTCAACTGCTTCTCGAACAGCTTAAAACGCGCAAGCCAAAGAGCGCTGAACCAAAAACCGTCGTCAGCTAGTTTGATGACTCGTCCAAATTTATAACGCATACCGCAGGTAAACCATGTCTGACTCCATTAAAGATCGCATCACAACTGACTTTGGAAAAGTCAAAACTCAAGGGGGAACGCGAGCCACTCGCATTGGTGAAATCGTTCGAGAGGCAGCATCTCAGGCAATCACCGAATTGAAAGCAGGCTCTGGTGAAATCGGAACGATCGCCAAAGACACCTTTTCCTCGATCTCAAACAACTTAAATGAGCCGGGGCAAGAATCAACCGAGGAGCCGACTTCAAGGGGTTCTAAAACTGTGAATCTGTTCACGACCCTTAAGAATCGGCTGGTTGTTGAGTTAAAGAGTCGGCTGATCACGCTCGATGCCACGCTTACGTCTCGCTATGGCGATCGCTATCAAGCCGTCAAGCAGCGGGTCGAAAAGCTAGCCGATCAGTATAACAACGCGATCGCTAACGCTGAAGCACAAGGATCAGATCCACTA
Source organism: Phormidesmis priestleyi ULC007 (assembly GCF_003003695.1). Taxonomy (NCBI): domain Bacteria; kingdom Bacillati; phylum Cyanobacteriota; class Cyanophyceae; order Leptolyngbyales; family Leptolyngbyaceae; genus Phormidesmis; species Phormidesmis priestleyi. Next base: position 5,036 of record NZ_PVWG01000058.1, on the reverse strand, counting down.
CAGCAAAAGCAGACAGAGTTTGAAACCAAAGTCGGCGAAGCGGGAACTTCTGTCGCTCGGAAAGAACTCCAAATTCGGCAACAGTTGAAAGACCTTTTGCAAACTGCCGCCGCCAAGCTTTAAGCTCCCATTCTTTTAATCATTTACACTGAGGTTAATTTATGCAACTCATTCGCATTCTACTTGCCGTTTTTCTGCCTCCTGTTGGTGTTTTTCTCACCTACGGTTTGAGCACTACTTTGTTGATCAACATCGCGCTGACTTTTCTCGGCTGGATTCCTGGTGTGATTCATGCAGTTTGGGCGATCGCCAAACATGAAGAGAAAGCCAATCAGCAAACGGGCACCTTTTAAGATTAGGAGAAACACGATGCTTGGATTTTTTCTGACTACCCTCACGACTGCGTTGAGTTTGTTAGTGGTTGATCTCACCGTTCCTGGAGTGGATATTAATACGTTCGCTGCTGCGTTGTTAGCCGCAGTCTCGATCGGGTTGGTCAACGCATTTGTCAAACCAGTCTTATCTCTGCTCTCACTGCCGATCACATTTGTGACGTTGGGACTGTTCTCACTCGTGGTCAATGGTGTTTGTTTCTGGCTAGCGTCGCTGCTGGTTCCCGGATTTGTGGTGCATGGTTGGCTGGCGATCGTTCTCGCACCGATTGTTCTCTCGTTTGCCAACACGTTTTTGAGTCAATATTTCACAGAACAAGGCGCGGGTCAATCTTTTGCGAAATAGGACTAACGCAAACGCGGGTAACGACATTCACCATAAAAAAGGAGGATTCTAGATTAGAACCCTCCTTTTTAGTTTTTAGTGGAGCTGACGGGAGTCGAACCCGTGTCCAAACTGGGTATTAGCACACCGCTCATTCACAGGTTTAGCTTCTCTAGTCCTCGAAGCGGGAACCGTTCATTATCCCGAACGGGAGGATTCTCAAGTATTGTCTTAGCTAGAAAACCGACTTGAGGCGATCGTCTAGAGCAACCGTTGGGGTTGTTCTACGATCCTTAACGGTGTCAAATCGTAGACGCTCGAACCGCTAGGGGTTTTTAGGCAGTGACTGCTTTACGAGCGAAGGGTACAATGTTGTTCGCATGTACTGTGTTTTGAGCCGATATTTACGAGAGTGGACTCCCTCTCGACCTGAATCACGTTGTGACGTTCGCCAACCTGTCGAAACCGTTACAGCCCCGTGACTCTTCTCATTATAGCGCGAGGTTTTGCAGTCCGCTACCTGGGGAACCGTGAATTTGATCTTCGCGTGATGTTTTCCAGGACGCTACCTGGGGAACCCGTGAATTTGATCTTCAGGAACGTGAATGCCTCAAAAAGTAAACATATTGTGTACTTTATCGAACTTACTCCTGAATTTACTTATCGTATTGGAAGTAATAGACCTCCTGCATGAATAGAATTCTAGATGTCTGCTCTCAGATCTCGCTCCGTTGAGGTCAGCTTGTGCCCCCTAAATCCCCCATGCTGGGGGACTTTGAGTCGAGTTTCTATTTCAAAGTCCCCCATTCATGGGGGATTTAGGGGGCGTTTCCGGCTTCGTGCAGGAGGTCTAATGTTTCAAGCAAAGATAATCTTGCCCTTAGCTCTGGTTCATGAGTAACTCAACCCGAAAAAAGAAGACCATTCTGTTTCTAGCAGCCAATCCGAAGAATTCGACTCAGTTGAGACTCGATCAAGAAGTCAAGGAAATTGACGCGGGGCTTCAGAGAGCGCAGAAACGCGAAAAATTTCAGCTAGAAAAGATTTCTGCAACGACACCACGGGATTTGCAGCGAGCAATGTTGGACTACAAACCCCAAATCGTCCATTTTTCGGGTCATGGGGTGGGAGCAGACGGGCTGGTTTTAGAAGATGTCGCGGGACAAGCCACTTTTGTCCGGGGCGAGGCGCTGGCGAAGTTGTTTCACCTTTTTACGGAGGAGTGCAACATTGAATGCGTGGTGCTGAATGCTTGCTATTCCGAGGTGCAGGCGAATGCGATCGCCCAATATGTTCCTTACGTGATTGGGATGAATCAAGCGATCGGAGACAGTGCCGCTCGTGAATTTGCCGTTGGGTTTTATGATGCGTTGGGTGCAGGTCGATCGATCGAGTTTGCTTACAGAAGTGGCTGTGTCAGCATTAGCATGAGTGGCATTGCTGAAGATCTCACCCCGGTTCTCAAACAGCAGTCTGAGGCAGTGCTTGAGCCAGAACCCGAAGCCAGCCAACCCGCTGCTGTCATCGAAGAATCTCGAAAACTTGAACCTGTTAGCCTGGTGGCTCCACCACTGCCTATTTCGCGTCCATTACTTGATTTGGATGTTCCCGAAGGGCAGGTTCCGCTTGAGTCGCTGCTGTATGTGGAGCGTCCGCCGATCGAGGCTCGGTGCTACGAGGCGATCGTCAAACCAGGGGCACTGATTCGGATTAAAGCGCCTCGACAAATGGGTAAATCGTCGCTGATGCTGCGGATTATCAATCATGCGATCGAGCAAGGCACCCAAACAGCATCGTTGAATTTTCAACTCGTCGATCGCGATTCACTCAGGAATCTTGACCTGTTTTTGCAGTGGTTTTGTAACAGCATTGCTGGGGAATTGAACTTAGACGATCGGTTAGCTGATTATTGGAAGGGCACGATTAGCCCGAAAAATAAATCTACGAACTACTTTCAGCGATATTTGTTGCCAGAACTTCAGCGCCCGATAGTGCTGTGCCTCGATGAAGTCGATCAGGTGTTTGAGTATCCGACGATCGCGACGGACTTTTTTGGAATGCTGCGGGCATGGCATGAGGATGCCAAAATTAAGCCAATTTGGAAGAACCTGCGGCTAGTGATTGTGCATTCTAAGGAGGTGTATATTCCGCTCAACATTAACCAATCGCCGTTTAATGTGGGTGTGCCGATCGAGCTACCGCAGTTAACCCAGCCGCAAGTTATAGATTTAGTCAAGCGGCACGGATTGGACTGGTCAGAAGCAGTAGTGGCGCAACTTATGGCAATGGTGGGAGGGCATCCCTATCTGGTGCGGGCGGCGCTGTATCAGATTGCGCGGGGTGAGGTATCGTTGGAACAACTTCTGCAACTTGCCCCAACCGAAGGTGGCTTGTATGGTGAACATCTTCGCCGCCATCTGCTGAATTTGGAGGGCGATGAGAAACTGCTGGCAGTGATGAAACAGGTGATTGCGGTGGATCATCCGATCGCAATTAATACGAGTGAGGCGTTTAAGCTCACCAGTATGGGGCTGGTGCTGTTTCGAGGGAGCGAAGTGATGCCGTCGTGCAATTTGTACCGGGAATACTTTAGAGAACGGTTGAGGGTGGGTACATGAGTATCATGCCAAAGGATAGGTACGATTATCAGGTTGGCGGTAGTTTGCCTGCTGATGCCCCAACTTATGTGCAGCGCCAGTCAGATGAAGCTTTTTACCAAGCATTGAAGACAGGGGAGTTCTGCTACGTACTCAACGCTCGGCAGATGGGTAAATCGAGCTTGAAGGTACATACTATGCAACGGTTAGAGGCTGAGGGGGTAGTATGTGCAGCGATCGACCTGACCCGCATCGGCACATCAGATATGACACCAGAGCAGTGGTATAGCAGTGTCATCGATAGTATTGTTAGTAGTCTAGATTTATATGAAGTATTCGACCTTTACGCCTGGTGGGAAAAACATCAGTTGCTATCGTATGTACGGAGATTTGATAAGTTTATTGATGAGGTGTTGCTGAAAACAATTTCCCAACCCATTGTCATTTTTGTTGATGAAGTTGACAATATTCTCAGCTTGCCATTCAGGTTGGATGACTTCTTTGCGTTGATTCGAGAGTGTTACAACCGCCGCGCCGAGAAGCCGGAGTATCATCGGTTAGCATTTGCACTGCTTGGCGTAACGACCCCCTCCGATTTAATACAAGACAAGCAGCGAACCCCGTTTAATGTAGGAAGGGAAATTGAGTTAATAGGATTTCAACTCTCCGAGGTAGAGCCTTTGTGTCAAGGATTATCCAAAATTACGCCTTATCCGCTTGCTGTTTTAGGTTCTATTCTCTACTGGACAGGGGGGCAACCCTTCCTCACTCAAAAGGCTTGTCGTTTGGTAATTGATCATGCAGATAGTATTCCACAAGGACGAGCAAATAGCTGGATTGCTCAACTGGTGCAGAAATACATCATTGACAATTGGCTTCAGCAAGATGTGCCAGAGCATTTAGCGACGATTCAAAACCGAATTACCAGTAGCAAACAGTTTTCAAGGCTTTTGGAGCTATATCGTGAGGTGCTGCGGATGAGAACTGTGCCTATTGACGATAGTTCAGAGCAGGTAGAGCTGAGGCTATCAGGGCTTTTAATTAAGCATGACCAACAGCTTCAGGTTGCTAACCAAGTTTATGTGACAATATTCAATCAGCGATGGATTGAAAAGTACATTGTCACAATTTGTCCCTACCGATCTGCAATGGAAGCCTGGGTAGAGTCCGGGTATGACAATGCAAGGCTGTTGCAGGATCAACTATTGGAAGATGCAAAAGTCTGGGCAGCTAATCGCTCTCTGCCATATCAAGATCATCGGTTTTTGTTAGCTAGTCAAGAATATGAGCGGCAAGCAATTCTTAAAGCATTGGAATCAGAGAAGCAAAGTCAACGAAGGCTGGTAGCCGAGCAACAAATTGCGACTACAAAATTGCGGCGGGTACGTCGTTTGTTTAATGCCAGTCTCACAGCATTAATTGTGTTAGGAGTTGTTTTAATCGTGGCAATTGTTGTAGCCATTTTATTTTGGGTGCATTAGTAAAATTAGATCAACCGAGCGATTCAAATGACAGAGCAGCCTGCTTTCGGAATGCCTTTTGATTATCAAGTCGGCGGTAGCTTACCTGCTAATGCCCCCACTTATGTACAACGACAGTCCGATCAAGTTTTTTATCAAGCGCTGAAGGCGGGTGAGTTTTGCTAGGGTGCGACCTCTACTTGATTTAATCATTCAATCATGATATTACCTCAGTGATGCAACCAAGAGGGGTGAGTATGAG
>NZ_PVWG01000057.1:0-25095 GCF_003003695.1 Phormidesmis priestleyi ULC007 | reverse complement strand
TGAAATGTTTCTACGCCCTTTCTTTCAGACTTTGAGCTTTTTGGCAACCCCTTGTTGAGACTGGTGCAAGATCTGAGTTATTCAAGATTTTCATGTTGAAACTTTAAAGTTGCCTGGTCGCCTCTTGTATAGATTCTCAAACAGGTGCTATACCTATCGAGCACTGTGCAGCTAAATTGACTTCTTTTAATGCATCAGACTCTGTTGCATTGAGAAGAAATTCACCATCAATCTGAGAGAGTATTCACCATGAAAGCGTTGATTACAGGAGTGGCTGGGTTTATTGGGTATCATTTAGCACAGCGCCTTCTAGTAGAGGGAGTAGAGGTTTATGGAATTGATAATTTGAACGATTATTATCAGGTCACTCTGAAAAAAGATCGTTTAGCCCAATTGCAGGACAAACCTGGTTTTACATTTCAGTTTTTAGATTTGTGCGATCGTCAAGGCATCACAGAGCTTTTTCAATCTCATCGCTTTGAGTATGTCGTAAACTTGGCAGCCCAAGCTGGAGTGCGCTATTCCATCGAAAATCCTCACGCTTATGTGGATAGCAATATTGTAGGCTTCGTCAATTTGTTAGAAGCCTGCCGCCATAGCTCCATTCAACATCTGGTCTATGCCTCATCCAGTTCTGTTTATGGGGTCAACCCGAAAATTCCTTTTGCGGTGGGTGACAATGTAGATCACCCCATTTCACTCTATGCTGCCAGCAAAAAAGCGAACGAATTAATGGCTTACACCTACAGCCATCTATTTCATCTACCGACCACAGGTCTGCGATTTTTCACAGTGTATGGACCTTGGGGTCGCCCAGACATGGCTTATTTTAAGTTCACCCAAGCGATCGAGGCTGGCACCCCGATCGATGTCTACAACTTCGGTGATATGAAGCGTGACTTCACTTATATCGATGACATTATTGAAGGCATTGTCCGTCTTTTACCGCTGGCACCGCAACTAGAAGATGTTAACTCCCTCGAACAATCGACTCCCCAAGCTCCTTACAAGCTCTATAACATTGGTAACAACAACCCTGTTGCTTTGGTTCGATTCATTGAAGTCATTGAAGCAGAACTCGGCAAAAAAGCTCAGAAAAACTTTTTGCCGATGCAGCCCGGAGACGTTCCCATTACCTACGCTGATGTAGACGATTTAATGCGCGATGTAGGGTTTCAGCCGACGACTTCGATCGAAGAAGGAGTCGCTCGGTTTGTCCAGTGGTATCGATCGTATTACGGCTAGATCCGTCGGTGCAAGTCCTTTCTTCAGGTAATAAACTACGTAGTGGGTCAGTCCATGATGAGCCGCCTCCACCGTCTGCTGTTCCGATTGTTCCAGGCTAGAAAAACAGTCCTGTTCTCTCTTTTAGGACTGTTTCTGGTTCTGCTGCTGAGTCAAGTTGCTGAACAGCCTTTTGAGGGGCTGGCAGGTCGCAGCATCGGACTCCAGGAAATCAAAAGCCTACCAGCGTTTCCCGGAGCAGAGGGGTTTGGGGCAGCAACTATCGGGGGGCGAGGGGGGCGAGTCATTGAGGTGACTAACTTAAACGACAACGGTTCGGGTAGTTTGAGAGCAGCCATTGAAGCGCAGGGGCCACGAGTTGTTGTGTTTCGGGTGGGAGGAACCATTCTGCTGAATACAGGTCTAGCCATCAAGCATCCCTATATTACGATTGCAGGACAGACAGCTCCTGGCGGCGGCATTACCTTAAGAAATAATTCCAACAAAAAGGCACCCTTACACATCAATACGCATGATGCGGTCGTCCGCTATCTGCGATCGCGACCGGGCAGTAATCTCAATGAAACAGGAGATTTGGATGCTTTGACGATCGCGGGTGCCAAAGGGCAAGTCTATAACGTGATCGTGGATCACTGCTCGCTAAGCTGGGCAACCGATGAAGTGGCAAGTACTTTCTATGATGCCCACGACATTACAATTCAGTGGAGCATTCTTTCAGAAGGACTGGATTGTGCCACTCATATCGAGCAGGGACAACGGCAATGCCACAGCATGGGTTTGTTGTTAGGGTCAAACGGATCTAAAAACATTTCCATTCATCACAATTTGCTGGCGCATAACCGTCGCCGTAATCCTTTAGTGAAAAACTCTGGAGTCACTGATGTTGTTAATAATGTGGTCTATAACTCTGGCTTTGGAACAAAATCCTTCTCTCCCACAGAAGTATTAGGAACTTATGGGCGTGCCCAAGCCAATTATGTCAATAATTACTTCCAACCGGGTGTCGATACACGATCGGCAGATTGGTTTATTGACACGAAAGAACAACCTGTGGCAGTCTATGCAGAAGGCAATCAAGTTCCCAAAATGGTGGTTCAGCCAGATTCGCAGAAGTGGATGGTGCGCCGCCATCACCCTGCCCCAACTATTACTACAACTTCTGCTCAATCCGCCTATGAACAGGTTTTAATGCAGGCAGGTGACAATTGTGGTCTTAGCCCAACCGGTGCTTTTGTGACGACACGAGACACGATCGATGATCGCATTGTGACAGAGGTTAAGCAAAAGACGGGGCATATCATCAACGACCCCTCAGAAGTGGGTGGCTGGATTAAAGTAGCGGCTGGAACTCCGCCTTTGGATAGCGATCATGACGGTATGCCCGACGCGTTTGAAGCCCGTTCTGGCTTGAATCCAAAAGATCCAGCCGATGCCTCGACTGATCACAATGGGAATGGCTACACAAATATAGAAGAATTTTTGAATGAAACTTGTGCCTCTAAATCGCTGTAAAACTGAAGTTAGTCCACAGAGAAACGGATTTAGTGCCAAAGAATGCAATGCTGATGAACCCAGTCGGCATTATTACCTACTACTTACGTAAATTCTCGTAAAAAACACTGAACTTTTAACGATTGATGAAGGTTTGGTTAAGAAGAAGGACATTCCATCAATAGAATGATTCCTTTTTCGATAATTAATTTGCAGGGTTTAAGTTGAGCCTTGGACTCATCTGTAGACTGGGTTGAATTATCTGTACTAACACAACTAGAGTTTGTCATCGCCACCTGTAGACTGTCCTGCTACTGATCGTTCTGGCAATATTGCAACCCGTAGCAAAGTTAGGACATCTTTCAACACGGAACCCTCCATTGGTTGCCATCTTCTGCCTGTCACCTAAAATCTGTCATCTGCTATAGCAATCCTAAATGAATGGTGGGATGGGCATCTTGCCCGTACAGGCTGGAAACCTGTCCCACTTTCACAACTGAAATAGGATTGCTATATATCACTTTCATTCTCAATTCGATACTGATGTCGCTCTAAGGGTTTGGACTTTAGGGCAGGTTACTAAGAGGAATCATTAAAGTTCTGACTAGAGTTCAGCGATCGAAATTGCACATTTCAACCCTGTGCTTTCGGTGTTTCTCTGGTCTTTTGGTTGAAAAGATAATTCACTTCTTAAAGATTCAAAATCATGCCATTATCTTCACAGACGTTCACAACTGCCTCTTTGGTGCGGATTACAGATACATCCCAGTGGTCAACTGCAAGCCCTGATCCTGATGGGGTTACGTATAACCCCGACACTGGCATGCTGATGATCAGCGACAGTGAAGTGGAGGAAACAACAGGTGCTACCTTTACTGGGAAAAATGTTTATAACGTCAGCTTGTCGGGTGTGTTGCAGTCAACCTTAACCACCATCGGTTTCTCAAACGAACCAACCGGAATTTCCTATAACTCTATCAACAAGCACCTCTACTTTTCAGATGATGATAAGCTGAAGATTTGGGATGTGAATCCGGGTGCAGATGGAAAATTTAACACCTCGGACGACTCACGCACCTGGTTTGATGTTAGCTCCTTCAACGGTCCTCACACCGATGCAGAGGATGTGGTGTTTGACCCTAATCGAGGAACGCTGTTTATTATCGACGGTTTCAACACGGAAGTCTATGAAGTGACCACTACGGGCACTCTGCTAAATCATTTCGATACAGCTGTTTTTGGACTGAATGATCCAGAAGGAATCACTGTTGGACCGAACGGGAATCTGTTTATCGTAGGGAACCCATTTGGAATGGGTAATGAAGTCTTTCAGATTACGCCTACGGGATCTCTGGTAGGAACGATCGATATTTCTGCTGCCAACCCGTATAAACCTGCTGGTCTAACTTTTGCTCCTAGCAGTGATAATCTGAACGGCTACAGCCTCTACATCGTCGATCGCGGAGTGGATAACGTCGCGCCTACTTTATACGAAAACGACGGACGGCTGTACGAGTTTGCCTTTGCAACAACCTCTCCCCCCCCACCCGGCATACTTGCCTTCGGCACTCCGACGTTTAGCGTTAACGAAGACGGCACCGCAATCTCTAGTGTGCAAGTGACGCGGACTGGCGGCAGTAATGGTGCGGTCAGCGCGGTCGTCAACTTGACCAATGGCACTGCTACAGCCCCTGGTGATTACACCAACAGTCCGATTACGGTTAGCTTTGCCAATGGGGATAGCGCCACTAAAACCATTACGATTCCTATCATTAACGACCTTTTAGTGGAGTCTAACGAAACGATCAACCTGAGTTTAGGCAGTGCCACTAACGGTGCCACCATTGGCAGCCAAAACACCGCCGTGCTGACAATCATCGATAACGATGCTCCCGTCGGAACCCTGGCTTTCAGCACTCCGACGTTTAGCGTTAACGAAGACGGCACCGCAATCTCCAGTGTGCAAGTGACGCGGACTGGCGGCAGTAATGGTGCGGTCAGCGCGGTCGTCAACTTGACCAATGGCACTGCTACAGCCCCTGGTGATTACACCAACAGTCCGATTACGGTTAGCTTTGCCAATGGGGATAGCGCCACTAAAACCATTACGATTCCTATCATTAACGACCTTTTAGTGGAGTCTAACGAAACGATCAACCTGAGTTTAGGCAGTGCCACTAACGGTGCCACCATTGGCAGCCAAAACACCGCCGTGCTGACAATCATCGATAACGATGCTCCCGTCGGAACCCTGGCTTTCAGCACTCCGACGTTTAGCGTTAACGAAGACGGCACCGCAATCTCCAGTGTGCAAGTGACGCGGACTGGCGGCAGTAATGGTGCGGTCAGCGCGGTCGTCAACTTGACCAATGGCACTGCTACAGCCCCTGGTGATTACACCAACAGTCCGATTACGGTTAGCTTTGCCAATGGGGATAGCGCCACCAAAACCATTACGATTCCCATCATTAATGACTCCTTGGTGGAGTCTAACGAAACGATCAACCTGAGTTTAGGCAGTGCCACTAACGGTGCCATCATCGGTAGCCAAAACACCGCAGTGCTAACGATCGTTGATAACGATGTGGTGGCTCCGCAAGCCACCATCCACTACATCTCAACCGCCTCTAATGGAGCAACCTCCGGCAGTGGCACAGTCGGAGGGATATCCTTCAAGGATGAAGATATTCTGGCTTACAACGAGAGCACCAGCACCTGGAGTAAGTACTTCAAAGGTGCCAATGTCGGCTTGGGCGGAACTCCTAATGTGCGAGACTTTCACATCAATGCAGATGGCTCTATTTTGCTAAGTGTTAACCAAGATGTTACTTTACCCGGTGCAGGCACTGTGACGGGCGTAGACATCGTGAAGTTTACCCCGACTGCGATCGGAGAAGCCACCGCAGGCAGCTTCTCGTTGTACTTTAAGGGAGCCAATGTGGGTCTCGACACCACGGGTGAGGAACTAGACTCTCTTGCCATTGCGCCTGACGGACGGATCATTGTTAGCACCAAAGGCAGCTTTTCGGCCGGTGGATTGACTGCATCCAACAGAGATCTGCTTGCTTTTACCCCAACCAGTTTGGGCACGACTACAGCAGGCTCTTGGTCGCTTTACTTCAAAGGTTCAAATGTGGGGCTAGTGGATGCCACTGAAAATATAGATGCGGCCTGGGTTGATAACTCTGGCAAGATTGCCCTGAGCACCACGGGTGCTTACACCGTTCCTAGTGGCTCTACCAGCAGTTTGTCAGGAGTTGGCTCAGATGTCTTGTCGTTTACCCCAAGTAATCCAACCAGTCTGGGTGCTGCTACGAGTGGTGTCTTTGCCGCTTCCTGGAGCGCGGCGGGGAGTGGGCTACCGTCTACGATTGGGATTGATGGATACTCACGACGCTCTGTTTAAGCCAGCGATCGCAGTTAATTGATCAACGATGTTAAAGCCGCTTTTGAATCGAGATCGCCGTTAACCGCAGCAGGGGTAAATAAATCATAAATTAGGGCACTCACTCAGTAAATCTGGGAGTGCCCTAATAGTGACTCCCGTATGTTCACGTAGAAAAAACATGAAGTTTTTACAAACCGATGAATATTTGCAGGAAGACTCAGTACTTCTATGAGTTACGGTCATCTCATGCTTGATAATTCAGAATTGTTTCAAACTTTTTCTCAGTATTTGGTTTGAGAAAATCAGTAACTTCTTATAAGAGTTAAAACAATGGCAACCTCTAGTAATTCAAGCAGTGCATCACCTTTTGGCAGCGCCACCTTGGTGCGAGTTATCAATACGTCTCAATGGTCTCCCGCTAGCCCCGACCCTAGTGGAATTGTCTATATCAGCCATACCAACTCGCTGATGATTAGCGATGCTGAAGTCGAGGAAGGGCACCCAGTATTTGCCGGAAAGAATATCTTTAATGTCAATCTATCTGGCACGTTGCAGTCTACTCAAAGTGTTCTCTCCTTCACAAATGAACCAACCGGAATTGCTTATAACTCCGCAAACAAACACCTCTACATCTCGGATGACGATAAGCGGAAGATTTTTGATCTGAATCCGGGCGCGGACGGGTTATACAGAACGGCGGATGACACGGTTAGCTCGTTTAGTGTCAGTTCGTTCGGCTCTGTTGATCCAGAGGATGTGGCATTTTCCGCCACACTAGGGGATCTATTTGTCATGGATGGGGTCAATGCAGAAGTCTATCGGATCACCACTAGTGGCACCTTAATCAGCCACTTCGACACTGCTAGTTTGGGTGTCCGTGACCCGGAAGGAATTACGATCGGAGACAACGGGAATCTATACATTGTAGGAAATCCGGGAACGTCCTCCAATGCAGTATTTGAGATTACGCCCCTGGGAGTCGTGGTTCAACGCTTTGATATTTCCGCCGCTAACCCAGTCAAGCCAGCGGGGATAGCCTTTGCCCCCACCAGCAATAATTCGGCGGGTCGCAGTCTCTACATTGTCGATCGCGGCGTAGATAACAACGACAACCCGAACGAGAATGATGGTCGCTTGTACGAGTTTGCCCTTACATCAACCGTTCCTCCATCTTCTGCTGGCATACTCGCCTTCAGCACGCCGACGTTTAGCGTCAACGAAAACGGCACCGTAATCTCCAGTGTGCAAGTGACGCGGACTGGCGGCAGTAATGGTGCGGTCAGCGCGATCGTCAACTTGACCAATGGCACTGCTACAGCCCCTGGTGATTACACCAACAGTCCGATTGCGGTTAGCTTTGCCAATGGGGATAGCGCCACCAAAACCATTACGATTCCCATCATTAATGACTCCTTGGTGGAGTCTAACGAAACGATCAACCTGAGTTTAGGCAGTGCCACTAACGGTGCCATCATCGGTAGCCAAAACACCGCAGTGCTAACGATCGTCGATAACGATGCCGCGGCTCCATCAGCCATCATTGACTATATCTCGACTTCTAGCAGCGGCACTGTTGGCGGAGTGACTTTCGCCGACGAAGACATTTTGGCTTACAACGAAAACACCAGCACCTGGAGTAAATATTTCAAAGGCTCTAACGCGGGTCTGTCGAGTTCTAATGTGCGAGATTTCCACATTAATGCAGACGGTTCAATTTTATTTTCTTTGAATCAAGCCACAACGCTAGCTGGCATCGGCAGTGTAGATGACTCAGACATTATAAAGTTTAGCTTCACGTCCTCGACGACGACCGGAGAAGCCACGGCAGGCAGCTTCGAGCTGTACTTCAAAGGAGCCAATGTGGGTCTCGACAGCGATAGTGAAGACCTCGACTCGATCGCCATCGCCCCAGATGGACGGTTGATCGTAAGCACCAAAGGGAACTTTTCGGCAGGTGGGTTGATCGCGTCCAACAAAGATCTGCTTGCGTTTAGCCCCACAAGTTTAGGAGCGAGTACTGCGGGCAGTTGGTCATTGTATTTCAAAGGTTCAAATGTGGGGCTAACAGATGCCAGTGAAAATATCGATGCAGCGTGGGTCGATAGCTCTGGCAAAATCTCAATCAGTACGCAGGGAACGTACAGTGTTCCGAGTGGATCAACAAGCAGTTTGAGTGGTGGCGGGTCGGATCTACTCGTGTTCAGCCCAAGCAGCTTAGGGGCGAGTACGAGTGGGAGCTTTGCGGCATCATGGAATGCAACAAGTAGTGGGCTATCAGCCAACATCGGGGTCGATGGCTACTCTCGCCGATCCGTTTAAAAGAGTAGACGGTAAATCCCCTTTCTTCGCGACAGGGAGGGGATTTCGCAGCGATGACGAAGGTTCAACGGCTTCCACTCCACCTAAAAATCTAACCAAAACGACCGCTGATGTATTCCTGAGTTGCTTGTTGCTTCGGAAGGTTAAAGATGGTCTGGGTGTGATTGTATTCTACGAGGGTGCCATAGCGATCGCCCTTGGCAGTCGATTCAACATTGAAAAAAGCTGTATAGTCAGAGACTCTCGATGCCTGCTGCATATTGTGAGTCACAATCACGATCGTGAAGCGTTGCTTTAGCTCATGAATCAACTTCTCAATCCATAAAGCTGAAATCGGATCGAGAGCCGAACAAGGCTCGTCCATGAGAATCACGTCGGGTTCGACCGCGATCGTTCGCGCAATGCATAATCGTTGCTGCTGACCCCCCGATAAGGAAAGACCGCTTTGATGCAACTTGTCTTTGACTTCATTCCACAAGGCTGCACTCCGAAGAGACGTTTCAACTATCTGATCCAGATTGCCCGTGTAGCCATTCAGTCGTAGACCAAAAGCAACATTATCGAAAATTGATTTAGGAAAAGGGTTAGGTTTCTGAAAAACCATTCCAATCCGATGGCGCACTGCAACCGGATCAGTGTTGCGGGCGTATAAATCAACGCCTTGATAGGTCAGCTTGCCTTGTATACGAGCGTTTGGAATCAGGTCATTCAAACGATTGAAGCAGCGTAAAAGCGTACTTTTACCGCATCCCGAAGGACCAATGAATGCCGTGACTCGATGTTTTGGAATGTCTAAGCTAACGTCGCGAACTGCCAGTGTCTTGCCATAGTAGACATTGACATTTTTAGCTCGCAAAGCAGTTTCAGTAGCGGTGTCCGGGTAAAGGTCACTGATCATAAAAAATGATACGTATAGATAGTTAGTGAACAGCTAAATTAGTCATCCAATTCGCAACTTTCTCTGCATTATCTTTAATAGAACCTGCACTGTTAATGTCCAAAATAGGAACGCTAAACGCTTGAGCACAAGAAATAATATCCTGCAAGTAAGGCGTATATTGGGACAGCAGTAATTGGGCTGCTTCTGATGACATTTGATCGAAACGGCTCCTCTCCGTTGAACGGGTTTGAATCCGATCGAGGGCTGTTTCAATATCTGTGTTGAAGCGAACGATCGCGATCGATCTGTTATGAAACAAGGGAGCTAGTCCTTGTTTAATCTGTTCTGGTGCCGGAGGGCTACCTGTAATTCCAACAGACCAAGCTTCTTGAAGCAATCCCTGATCGAGCAAGATCAATGGATAGTTTTGATGACAGACAATCGCATCAATTCGTTTGACATTAGAGAAGATCTTTCCGGCTTTCACAAAGCTCTGCTTGTTAACCGGTTTAACGTGAGATGCAAGCGCCAGGGATTGAAGTAAAATTTGCCAGTGGTTCCAGGTTTCTGGAAACAGATTCAAGAGCTTTTGAAACCAATGAGTTTTTTGCCATTGCTGAAGAATCTCATCTCTTGCTACAAAGCAGATTCCTTCATCTCTTAAAAGCGAAACGACTTGATGGAATACGGTGGTTTTTCCAGCACCCGGTAACCCGACAAACTCAACTATCACAGGCGATCGATGCGGAGTCATAGGGTTTCCCACACTGCCTGTTTTGCTTTTAGTAAAACTTCGTCTAGAGGCTGTGTCGCATCAATATTGACCACGATCGTTTGAGCCGGAAACTCTAACGCTCGAATGGCATCTACTTTCTGACGGACTACTTCCGCCGGAGACTCAGGTTTTCGAGCTAAAGCAACCTCTGGTGTCACGTTTAGCTTGATCACCAGATCGGGAGGCATTTTTTCTGCCATGTGCTGGTAGTGGTCAAATTCCCACTGCCGAAGAGAGCGTGGAAACGTTGGAGAATGATTGCTTCCATTGCTGAGTAAAGGTCCATCGTTGAACCCAAGCACCTGACTTTGAGGGTAGCGATCCGAAATAATAATCATGCCTCGGTCACTAGCTTGGCGAGACTGCTTGAGTTTGTTCTCTTTCTCATAGACTAAGGTGATTGCCCATAGCAGCTTGACCAGATGCGCTAACTTAGACTTAGAGCTTGCCTTTCCTGGGGATGGATTCGCTTTGAGCGTTGCTAAATTAGCGGATCTCTTAGACCGCAATTTTGTCGATCGTGTCGCCCACACGAGTGGCATCCGAAACCAAGAGGCGGTTCCATCGCCACTTCCTAAGTAGACAGGCATCACATCCAGCTTCTTTGATAAGCCCTTGACGATCGCAGCCGTGATCGTAGACTTTCCCGATCCATCTGCACCTAAAACAGCAATCATGACTCCGCCCCCAACCGGAGTTCTGCGGGCAGGGACAGGCACCTGGAAATACTTTCTCAGAATTTGATAGAACAAGTTTTCGGATTCACGCTGCCACCGCAACCCCGTGGCGACTAAAGGGTGATAGCGCCGATAAGGTTGCAAGGCGACTTGAATCGGGTTGTTAAGACGCAAGATTTTCTTCAGCTTAGACTCACTGCCAATCACCTCTAGCACCAGATTGGTCGCTGCAATGCCCAATAATTTCTCACTGAGATGTCTGACTTTATCTAGATCAATTCTGTCTTTAAGCCAGCGAAATTCCCGAATGAAATCCCCTTTGAAGTAGTCGTGTTTTAGCCACCGCTGTAGGCGATCGCGGGTTCTCACCTTTAATGCCGCCCGCACGATTAGAATAATAATCTCAATGTTGGGTTCAGAGATATAGATATGATGCTCTGAGTCATAAATGCGGCTAGACAACACCAATTCATCCCAGGGCAGGTCATATCCTTTCAGGTTTTTCTCTCCCATTTCGAGCGTGTAATGCAAATGCAGATGAACTAGAATTCCTGTTTCTGGATCGATCGCTAAATAGTCCTCAATACCAACGTATCTACGGCAGGAAATGGCTTCAAAATACTTAAACCCAACCTCGCTCAAAACCTCTTCTAGATTTGCCTTTTGGCTCTTGTCCACCAACACATCTAGATCTGTTTTGCCCTCCACGGCGGCATCTACATGCTCATTGCTCTTCCAGTGGCAATAGCGAATATTCTGTTGCTCAAGTTGAGCGGTTAAGTCTCGGACGACTAAGAGAGGTGGCATACTAATCGAGTTTGTGAATGGTACAAATGCAGGCATGAACAATGTGAAATTTCCACATCTCTTATAGAATCGTCGGATGCCCTCAAATCGGACTCAAGACAGCTTCCCGGCTCTTCAAAGAAGCTATACGCTCTTGTTGTACTTCCTTAATAATCTGCCGACACTTTTCTAGATCCAAACGACTGAAGTCTGCGTTCAGTGGCTTCACTCCAAAAATAGTTTTCCCAATTTTATGGGTTGTTTCAAAGAGTCCCCATTCTATAATCTGGTTTAGGAGACGGTAGGTGATCACTGACTTAGCACCCCCTTGAGGATGCCGTTCGCTAATGGGCTTGTACTTCGCTTCATTAGCATAATCGTCTATCACGATCAGCCCTCCTGGTTGCAAAAGAGGGTAGAAGAGAAAAAAGTCTCTGTCTAGCCTTCCATCGGCATCGTGGATGAAAGCAGCAATTTCAGGAGACTTCACCAAGGCAGTCGCTTCTTTCCCGTTGTCAAACGTCAGCTCGTACGGAAAGAGAATGATTTGTTCGTGGACACCAAACTGCTCAAAATGGCTCTGAATTAATTTCAGGTTTTCATCATATCCACCTATATCTGTGCGAGTGCCGCCTTTGCATTTCTCAACCACAATTAACTTAGAGTGTTTTTTTGCCTCTTTCAAAGCCCAGGCGATCGCGATGCTTCCTGCACCTGTTGCACCACCCACCTCGATAATATCGAGATCGGGCAATTGATAATGAAGATTATAGATTTTTTTATAAACGAGCGGTAACAACATTCCGTTGGTTGATTTCCTCAGGTTGTAAAACCTGGGATTGATCAGCTTCTCGTAGAAGAGGTAAGCATTCTTGATCCCTGATTTAGCTAGATTGCTCATCTTAAACTTAACTCCTACGACAGCTTGTAGAGGACTCATTGTTGATATGGCTCACCCAAAATTTAGCCTAGAGCGAGTCTTCCACATGATTGAACATTTCCATTGAACTTTCAATCCGAGCGGGGGAGGTTTACTGAGTCTTAACCTAATCCACCAAATCTTAACCAGACGAACATCTTCGATCGCCGACCAGGTCGTAAAACTCCTAAAGTATTGCAAAGCTTCTTAACCTCTGCTGTGTAGCAAAAATCACGAATATTACTGACTTTTTATCAGGTCACCTCAGTATCTTCACGGGAAATACACACTAATTGAAGTGAAAACTATCATATTTTTACAAACTTCTACGTAATAAACCAGTGCTACCACTTATACTGAGTCTTAGTCGGGGGTTAACCAGTTGTTAAACAGTTTAAGAAATAGTTAGCGACTCTAGTCTGCGGCTTCTTTCTCACCCTGCTTAATATCCTCGATAAAACTGCCCAGCAAACTTGCAGATTTGAGCAAGATTGTTGTTTTGACTTCAGCTTTATCTGCAATGGAAGGCTAAACCTAACCTGCTGAGTTCAAGCGCTATAGCCCATTTGCTACAGGGCATTGAATTTGAATTAACTTACGCCAAATGCATCAGCACTGTGAGTAGTAAAGGATTTTCTGAGCTAGATCCCGTGTTTTACATTGTTCATTTTTAAGTTCATTTACCTGCCGGAGATAGTATATGCTTGGACTCTCACGCTTTGGTTCTGAAACCTTATCTACTAGACAGAACACGCTCGATCGCCGTGGCAAAGAGGTGAATTCTCATGGAACCGAGCAAGAGGGTGTTGTAAGAAAAGTTGTCATTTATCTCGACGCTCTTCAGGGATATGGAGCAGATAAAACCCTGATTAAAATCTCTAACGGTCTCGCTGAACGGGGCATTCAGGTTATTCTGATTTTAGCCAAACAGCCCAACCAAGTTCCTCAGAATCTTCATCCCACTATCCAACTATTGCACCTGCACAGCTCTAGAATCAATGTCATCAAAAACATTGTGGGTTTAGCTCGTTACCTGAGCATTCATCAACCCGATATTTTGTTCTCCTCAATTCACTTTAACAATGTAACGGCTGCATTGGGGTCAGGCTTGGCATGGCTATGGTCAGGTCTCCAGACCAAGTTAGTAGTCCGACAGGCAAATACGCTCCATTACCAGTTCAAGCGTTACCCCTTCCCAGTGGGTTTAGTCTTAGGGTTTTGCACGAGACTAACCTATAAGCGAGCTGATTTAATCATCAGTCAAAGTGCCGGGATGAGCCGAGATGTAACGGGCTTCATGAAAGCCGATCCTCGAAAAGTGAGTCTGATTCATAACCCTACAGTCACTCCCGACATCTTTGAGAAGGCACAACAGCCTACTCATCATGACTGGTTTGAGCAAAAAACAGCTCCGATCATTCTGGCAGCAGGACGGCTCAAGCCACAGAAGCACTTTACGGTTCTAATTGAGGCGTTTGCAAAGGTTAAACGGCAGTTCCCCGACGCTAGATTAGTCATTCTCGGTGAAGGCCCTCAACGGCAGGAGCTTGAGAGACTAATCAGAAAACTGGAAATTGCGGACTCGGTTGATCTACCGGGATTTCAAAAGAACGCTTATGCTTTTCTGTCAATGGCAGATGTCTTCGTCTTGAGTTCTGAATACGAAGGATTACCCAATATCTTAATTGAGGCGCTGGCATTAGGGAAAAAGATTGTTGCCACTAATTGTGACAGTGGTCCTGCCGAAATTCTGAAATATGGGCAATATGGCAGGTTGGTGCCCGTCGGAGACCCCATCCAGATGGCAGAGGCGATCCAACTCGCTCTTGAAGAGCCGTTTGCCTGTTTAAGAGAACCGCAAGCAACTAAAAACTTCAATCAGGACTCGCAAGTCGAGAAATATATTGAAGCCTTTACTCGCATTCATCTGAAACAATCGCAAGGCTCTATTAAGCAGGCTTCTAAGTCTGCAACAAGCTTCTCTAAAGTCTATCAGAAGTCTTAATGAACTTCTACTTAACAGGCTCGCTGTTGAGTAGGTTGTTATTGTTGAACACTCTCGTCATTCAAATCCCTAGTTTATGCGCCAGCCTACCCTCACTATTTTCTATCAATTCAATCCCTGGAATCCTTCCATTGGTGGAATTCAAACCTGTATTCGGTCTGTCATCAAGTATGCTCCTAAAGAATTCCAAATTCGCCTGGTAGGGACAGGTGGCAATGATTCTGCAAAGCAAATTGGTCGGTGGCAAGACGTTGAGTTATACGGCAGAGAATTTCAGTTTATGCCGCTAATCCAAGTGCAAAATGACAATGTGCGTGGGGTCGTTCCCACCACGTTGAAGTACACGCAGGCGCTCTTGGGACGTGATTTTTCCTCTGATTTTTTACAGTTTCATCGAATAGAACCCACGTTGGTATCATCTCGTCTGTCTGGCACCAAGATCTTTTACATTCACAATGATATAGAGCAGGCAGTCAAAGGAGCGAGTAAGGAGGGCGGGATTTTCTGGCGACATTTTCCCTGGGCTTACTTTGCGCTGGAGCGCCATTTGGTGAGTCGATTCGATCGCATCTTATCTTGCAACACCAAAGCTGCCGATTCATATCGGCACCGCTATCCTGATGTTGCAGACCGGGTTTCCTATTTACCCAATACCGTCGATAGTGACTTGTTTTATCCTCTGTCTTTAGATGAGCAACAGATGAAGAGACAGGAGTTGGCAACCAAACTGGGGCTTGCCAAAGACACGCAATTTATTCTGTTTGCGGGTCGAATCCATCCTCAAAAACAGCCGTTGCTTCTGATTCGTTCGTTTGCTGCTCTAAATGAACCACAGGCTCACCTATTAATTGTGGGGCAGGGCGAGCTAGAGGAAGATGTGCGCGCTGAAATTGCCCAGCTAGGATTGTCGAATCGAGTGACGCTGATGCCACCTCTACAGCAGTCGCAACTTGCAGACCTGTATCGGGTCTCTAACATCTTTGTGTTAACGAGCGCTTATGAAGGGCTATGTCGGGGAAGTATTGAAGCGCTTGCCTGTGGAACGCCTGTGGTCACCACACGAGCGGGCGAAACTCCCAACTTTTTAACGAGTGATAGCGGCATTGTGTGTGATGACCAAACCCCCGGTGCGATCGCTGATGCCTGGAGACGAGTGTTAAAACACCCAGCAGATTATCCGTCTCAAGCCTGCATCCGAGTCGTCAAGCCTTATGCGGCTCACCATATTGTTCACAATATCTATAGTGAACTCCTAGAACGTTGGCAGTCTAGCCAGCACCAGTCACTTGAACCCTGCCTGTAGTTCTGGTAGATCCAGCTACTTAGAGTTGAGCCGCTAGATTGACCAGAACCTGTAGTTGCCCCGATTTAATCTACGAACTCCTTTGGTGTCACTTAGGAAAGGCTAGAGGAACGCACCATCTCTCCTATTCTGCATCGCCTTTTTTCTTTAGCCTTGCCTAAAGTAGGACTACCCAAAACATTTCAACTTAAATCGTGATTGCTGTGGCGATACTACTCATTCTGATAGCTGCGTTTTACTTGTTTGTTGTGGCCTTTCTAGCAGATTTCTGGCTAGCATTTTTTAAGCGAGATTCTCAGCTATCGAGGTCAGAGAAACGATCAGGGCTAGTGATCATAACGATCGCAGCAATGCTATGGATCTTTGTGATTCCCTTTGCTTATTTAGAACTGCTAGCAAAGCGCAAAAAACTTAAGCGAGATCGAGAGATCACCTCTTATTTCAGTGATCCTCGTTCAGGCTTTTTTAAATGACTACTCTCCTTTTAATATCGTTCAGCTACCAAAAGAGTTAAGGCATCTATGATTACCTCAAAATCTAAGCTCTCCTTGTCCTCCAACTTAATGTCAATTAGCCCGTTTGAGGGTCTTAATGACCAGCAGGCACACGCTTCAGTGACTAGTAAAACTAAGCGTCTGATTGATATTGTGGGTGCGTTAGTGGGGTTACTGATTACAGCAGGGGTAGCAATTCCAATTGCGATCGTGATCCAACTCGATAATTTCGGTCCAATACTTTACAGCCAAACCCGCTGCGGCTTAAACGGCAAAACCTTCCGCATCTGGAAGTTTAGGTCGATGGTAGCGAGTGCCGATCGGTTGCAACATTTAGTGCATAATCAGGCGAAGGGCAACATCTTCAAGAATGCAAATGATCCTCGTGTTACTCGCGTTGGGCGCTTCCTGCGTCGCACGAGCTTGGATGAATTGCCACAATTTTGGAATGTGTTGAAAGGCGATATGAGCCTCGTTGGCACTCGTCCTCCCACCGTGGATGAAGTTATGAAGTATGAGCGGCACCACTTCAGTCGATTGCTGGTCAAACCTGGAATTACAGGCGAGTGGCAGGCAAATGGACGGTCCAGAGTAGAAGATTTTGAAGAGATTGTCAAAATGGATCTGGTCTACCAAACAAAGTGGTCGATTGCCTATGACCTGACGCTGATTCTAAAAACGATTCAAGCGGTTCTCGATCGCAAGGGAGCTTACTGAGAGCTTGCAAAAGAGTAGGCTTAGAAGCTGGCTATATATTTTGCCTTGAAAATATAAATTTATTTCTTGACGTTCCCAAGTTGGGTCAACTTATTAAAGAATTGACAAAACTAGTCTCAATGTGAAACGAACGTAAAATCTAGAGGTAAGATCTCAGGTTAAGGGAGCAATACAAGTAGGTTAAGAAAGCAATATAAACAACTGAGGACTGTAAAGCGCACAAGCTTATTTTGTCTAGAAGATTAGCCCATTGAGGAAGTTACCCTGATTAAATTAAGATTAGGAAAAACACGGTTGACCCTCAGAAAATATTCGACAAGTTGCATCTCCAACAAGTCCTTAAGAGGCTGATAGCGTCTGAGAACGCTCAATGCGATCCTCTGCTATTCAATCTTAAAGATTCACTCATGACTCAGTGCATTACCCTTCTATCTCTTCCCCTAGTCAATCTGTTACCGCCTCGAATACACGGTATTAGCAAGCACGTTAATGGCTAAAGCTCCTTTTTCGCTATCCCCTCTGCCCACTCTAAAGCGACATTCCTTCGTTGCTTTATCAACATTTGTATCTGTTGCTGTTGGGGCAACAGCACTTAGTTTTGCTATCTTACCTCGACAGTATGAGACATCAGCAAAACTGATTGTTGGGGAGAAAGATGTGGGTATTTCAACGCTGGGTCAAGCATTAACTGAAATCAATACCCAAGCACCTGGAAAGGCGGCAGATCCAGTCGCCACTCAAGCAGAACTGATGCAGTCTCAACAAGTGCTTGAGAGTGCCCTTTCAGCCTTTCAGCAAGAAAGCAAAATACCGAAGGAGCAACTCCCTGATATCGTGTCCCTGCGTCAGGCGCTTAAGGTCGATATTGTTCCTGGAACGAATATTTTGCAAGTGAGCTACACAGCTCCAGATCCAAAAATTGCAGCCGGACTTCTCAATGAGATCACCGCGTCGATGGTGGCGGAAAACAGTCGGCAGATTCGTTCCCAAGCAGCTACTCTGCGGGCATTTTTAGAACGTAGGCTTCCTCAGCAAGAAGCTAAACTGAGAGAAAGCGAAGCGGCTGAAAGTCAGTATCGCCAAACCTATGGTATTGTCTCCTTCGACACTCAAGCTCAGAGTATGGTGAACAGTTTAGCGGCTCTTGAGGACGAAGCGCGAAAACTGAGTGCCCAGTTGCAAGAAGATACTACAAAAGTTGGCTTACTGCAAAAAGTAACAGGCGCTAATAATCTTCCAACGGCTTACGCATCTGTTCGCTTGGGGCAAAACGAAACCCTCAAAGAGCTACAGAAGCAACTCACTAACTTGGACGTTGCGATCGTCGATACTCGTTCTCGCTTGGGTGATCAGCATCCTGACCTTCTAGCCTTGCTGCAAAAGCGAGACGAACTCCGCGCCCTTTATGGTCAGCAAATCTCACAGGCAACCCCTGGCGGAACGGCTGCTTCTTATGGCAATGCCGCGTCTAATCCGTTAAGCCAAGATTTAATGTCCCGCTATATTGCCAGCGAAGTCGATCGCGCAGCTTTAGTCAACAGACTGAGAGTGGTGCAGTCTGAACTGAATCCTCTGCGATCGCGCATCAACCAGCTTCCCGGATATCAACGACCCCTGATTGAACTTGCCCGCCAACAACAAAACGCCCAAGATGCTCTCAAGCTAATGAGCGGCAAACTAGAGGAAGCACGGATTGCGGAAGGACAACTTCTCAGCAACGTCCGCGTTGTGGAACAGGCTAGTGTTCCTGTTGATCCTTCTAGCCCCAAAACTCTGCCCATTCTGGCAATCAGTATTGTCTCCGGACTGATTATGGCAGGTGGAGTCGTGTTGCTCCTAGAACTCATGGTTTCCACCATCCGAAACCCAGCGGAAGCGGAAGCCGTGCTGGGTCTCGCTGTCCTGGGTGTATTACCTAAACTCACTCCTCCAACCAACAACTTGGTAGATCTAGAGCGTTTTTTAGACAACTCCAATCAGGTGGAACCTTACCGGAAGTTCCTCAAAGTCTTAGAATCTTCGAGTGAACAAAAACCCCAAGTCTTTGTCTTTAGCAGCGCTACCGTTGGAGATGGAAAGTCAGCCGTTGTTCTTCACTTAGCGGCTGTGGCAGCTATGCTGTCGCGGCGCACGTTAATTATCGATGCAGACTTACGCCATCCCCTACAACACCGTCTGCTCAACCTGGCTGCTTCTCCTGGGTTGGCAGAGGTAATAAATGACAATCTTTCTTTCTTGGAGGCTGTCCAAGCCACCTCTGTTCCTAATCTATCCGTGTTACCTTGTGGTCAATCTCTGCAACGCCCCTCGGCGCTGATTGAGACAGCAGCTATGGCGAGGCTCTTAGAAAAAGCTGCCAATCACTACGACTGCGTTATTGTTGACACCTCACCATTAAGTATTTGTGCAGATGCCGAAACCTTAAGCCAAGCAGCTAACGGACTTGTCTTAGTCGTTCAACCGAACTCCAGTAAGAGAGATCTAGCTTTGCAGACAATTTCGGATTTACGAAAAGCTGGGGTGTCTCTACTGGGGCTAGTCATGAACGAAACTGTACTTCCCGATAGAAACGAACTCTCTGGACACTCCTCAGCATCTGGCTATGTGCAGTCACCGTTACCTCTGCGTTCCATTTCCAGTTCTACTCAGCGGGGGGGCTAAACCTGTTGTCCTCCCTTCGTGAAAGTACGGTTCATGTTCCACACTTCCGCTGCCCTAATAGCCTCTAGAACGGATTTATGAAATCTGCCAAGTTATTTTGCTCAACTGTTTTGACGCTCACCTGTACTTTGGGACTGGCAGGACAGCTTAAACCTGTGTTAGCGCAAGACAGCAACCCCCAGGTTGCAAATCAAGTAGCCGACCCACTCAAGCCTGAAGATCGAATTCGGCTGACAGTGGCAGGGTTTCCCGATCTCTCAGGGGAACAGTTCATTGCCGCAGATAACACCATCCTACTTCCCCTGGTTGGCTCACTCAAGATTGGAGGTTTAACTCCAGCTCAAGCTACAAACCAATTGACTCAAGCATTATTACCCTATGTCCGCCGCCCGCAAGTAGGTTTAGCGGTTGTCAAACGAAGTCCGATGCTGATCAGCATTACAGGAGAGGTCGTTCAGCCAGGACCTCGTTTACTATCTTCCACCGATGTCCGTTCGGCATCTTCCTCCACCGAGACTGAGACGAGTACTCCCATTACCCTGAGTCGAGCCTTACTTATAGCAGGGGGAATTAAACCGAACGCCGATCTACGCAATATCGTCATTCGGCGGTCTGTTCCAGTCGATCTTGTCCATAGAAAAGATCTCGTCAGTGTAAACAAAGCAGAATCAAACAAGACCGATCTGAAAGTGGATTTGTGGCAGTCCGTCAAAAGCGGAGATTTAGCCTTTGACGTAAGAATCTATAACGGTGACGAAATTATTGTTCCGACGGCTCCGTCTAACAGTGCCAATCAACAGATGCTCCTTGCTTCAACGGTTGCCCCTACCCTAGTTGCTGTGCAAGTGACCGGCGAAGTCCAAAATCCCAAGCAGATTGAAATTAAGCCTACCGCTGGAGTCAGTGAAGCCGTTGCAGCAGCAGGCGGATTTACCAGGGATGCTAGCACAGACAAAATTTCCCTGATTCGGACGTTGCCAGACGGACGGGTTGAAAGCCGCACCTACGCCTTTGGCAAGACATCTGAACCTTTGATGAACGGCGATTTGATTGTGGTGAATCGATCGAGAAAAGGAGCTTTGGGGACTACCTTTGACTTTCTGGGTCGATTGGTCAGCCCAGTTTTCCCCATTCTGCGAATTCTTACCAATGTAGGACTCTAATAAGTAATGGCAACCGATAGAGGCTGGAGTCATCTTTCTCGTCCTACCGTTTGGGTTGGTGCTGTAGGAATTTTGCTTGGTATCGTGGTGGGTGTTCTGTCAAACGCCCAACCTCTTTCTCTGGTTTTAATCGTTGCTGCCATTGCGGCCAGCATTTTTTTGTTTATCTTTTTCAGAAACTTCGAGCAAGTTGTCTTGGGATTGCTGATTCTACGCAGTGCGCTGGATCCCTTCTCGGCTCAACAGGTTCCCTCTGTATTTGCAGTGGGTGTAAACCTCTTAATCTTGCTTTATATTATTAAGCTCTTGTTATCAAGACAAAAGATACAGACCGATGGATTCTGGTGGTTCATCGCTGGCTGGTTTGGACTTCAGCTATTGTGGGTTATCCTACTTCCTTTGGGCGGTTTGGGCCTGAGTGCTTCCCATGTTGGGGGGTGGCTGGTTGGTTTACGGGAGTGGATTCGAGGCTTTTCGTGGGTGATGTTTTACCTAATGGTCATGCAGCTTAAAGACCGAGTGCATCCAGAAAAAGTGGTTTCTGCTCTGTTCTTAAGCCTGATCATTCCCTTAACCGGTGCTGCGCTGCAAGTCATTGTTCCGCCTTCCAAACTGCCTAAGTTTCTGGTGTTTGAGAGAGGCTACTCAATTGAAGCAGGATCTCGGATCAACGGGACTTTAGGGCACCCAAACGTCTTTGCTATATTTTGCGTGTTTTTTATTGCTTTAGTGCTTTGGAAATTAGGACAAGCAAAAAATCGTTTACCTTGGCTGATTCTGATTGGTGCGCTTGCCTTTTTCTTAGTGAGCACTAAATCGCTGACCGGATTGCTCATGATTGTTGTGTTCATTCCGGCTTTCCTGGCTCCCAAACTGAATGTGGTCAACCTGATCGGTGGCATTTTTCTGTTTGGGGTGATCATTGTTTTATTTGTTAGTTCCCCACTAGGGCACGAGCGTCTGCAATCTTTGTATGCAACACCGCTCCTCAATCCAGATATCAGTGTGTCGCGCGCAATCTTTTTGCAGTTTTTTGACGGTAATAGTTTCAATTGGCGCGTTGCCCAGTGGACTTTTTTGCTGGAGGTATGGCAGCGATCTCCCATCTTCGGGTACGGATTAGATACCAGCAGGTTTTTGACGATCCAAGAAAGTTATGCTCACAATGACTACGTGCGGTTTATAGCGGAACAGGGCATTGTTGGTTTCAGTCTATTTCTGATTCTCCTGATCGCTCAATTTGCCCGTCTAACTCAGTTGTGCCGCATGGCTCCACCTGGGTCATCGAAACGAAATCTCTGTTTTACCATGATGGCTTTTCTGACTGCCATGTTAGCGGGCATGCTGACAGACAATCTCTGGAACCACACGACCACCTTCTTTTACTGGTGGACTGTCATGGCAGTTTTAGGGTGGGACTGGGAACGGTTTCCAGAGTCAGAAGTTGAGGCGCAGGGGAAACTGCCCTTTAGCACTATCAATCGTTATCCTACACAGACGTAAGCTTAAAGATATGCCTGCTAATGAAGGTCTCAAAGGGAAAGTTCTGCGTGGGGGAGTCTCCTTAGCCATTCGACAAATAGTCATTGCGGCACTTTCGCTGGTCAATATCCTCGTGATCGCTCGAATGTTAGGACCGGGACTCTACGGCGTGGTTACGATTGTCTTGAGTATTCTTAATTTTTTGACCCTCACCTGCCGATTAGGATTGCATGTCTATTTGGTACGCGCACCCGACTTGGATGAAGATACACCCAATCAGGTTCAGGCATTCTACAATACGCTTGGCATCGTCTTTTGTGGGGTGCTATTTGGACTCGCCCCTGTGATCGCTTGGTGGGCAGGAGACAGTGATACTACCCGTCATCAAATCACCCTTGCTTTTTGGCTAGTCTTGCCCGCCATCTGGCTAGACATGATTTGCCGGGTGCCCACGAGTATGTTGGAGCGGGAACTGAAATTTAGTCAGGTGGGATTGCTGGAAACGCTCTCACGAGTCGTCATGTATTTTTCGGGCATCCCCCTGGTAGTTTTTGGAGGAAAAGACTGGGGATATTTAGGACCCATTATTGGAACGGTCTTAGGCTATGTCGTTCAGACTAGCCTTGCCTACTACTACTATCCTATCCCTTGGCGTTGGCGCTGGCAGTGGAAGGCAGTTAAACCAGCCTTTAATTATGGGCTAGCCTATGCAGGCTCTGATTGGATTATGAACCTCCGACGCTTGCGGCTACCTCTCTTGGTCAGCCGTTTGGGAGGAGTAGATATGGTCGGTTACATCAGTATTGCGATTCGGTTGGCAGACCAATTGTCTATTTTGCGCCTTGTTGTGCGGCGGCTGTCGATTAGTGTGATGGCAAAACTGCTCGACAAGCCCGAAAAAGTCCGGAGTGCCATTAGTCGGGGGATGTCGTATCAAGCACTCTTGATCGGACCCCTCTGTGCTGTCTTTGCGTGCAGTTCTGCCTGGCTAATTCCTCTGATGTTTGGGCACAGCGAAAAATGGCTGATCAGTGCCAAAATCTTTCCCTTTATTGCCTTGGGCACTCTTGTGGGTGGCATTTTTGAATTGCATGCCTCCACTCTTTATGTCACAGGGCATAATGGCGAGGTAGCTCAACGCAATGCCTGGTATGTGGGCATTCTCTGGGCAGCAACCTTGATTTTGCTGCCGTCGATGGGGCTGTGGGGCTATGGGTTGTCAGAAGT
Source organism: Phormidesmis priestleyi ULC007 (assembly GCF_003003695.1). NCBI lineage: Bacteria > Bacillati > Cyanobacteriota > Cyanophyceae > Leptolyngbyales > Leptolyngbyaceae > Phormidesmis > Phormidesmis priestleyi. The sequence continues at coordinate 1,563 of NZ_PVWG01000057.1, read as the reverse complement.
GATTGCTCTGCCGTCTTTCTATCTGATTCATCGCTCGATCGCGAAAATGTTTGGTTCGCCTGATTATCGGGAAGCGTTTTGGATTACCCTAGCTTCGACGGTTGCTATGTTTGCTGGAGCTTTCCTTCCCCAAATGCAGGCGATCGCGATATTCATTGTTAGCTATGCGATCGCTTTGGTCTTTTGTCCAAGCATTCTTCGCATCCCCTTGGATATTTTGGCAGCTCGGCGATCAAAAGATCAGAAAAAGGCTGTTGTCGATTGATATGCTATTAACCCGCCAATGGTGGTTGTGTCGCAAAAATGATAAGGTGGGGAAGCTCAATTTTCTCTAGCCTCATCCTAAATAGCATTCCCATCCCTGTTTAAGTGGAGACACTTTCTGCCCGAAATCATTGTATTGAATGTGCGGTGGTACTGTCGCTACGCTCTGAGCTACCGGAATTTAGAGGAGATGATGGCGGAACGAGGGGTCGAGGTGGATCCTTCGACGATCCATCGGTGGGTGTTGAGCTACGCGCCAGAATTGGACAAACGAGTTCAGACCGCATCTGAACCAGACCAACGACTCGTGGCGGGTGGATGAGACGTATACTCTACTCGGCTAAGAATGGGACTTTTGTGAAGGACTGAAACTTCCAAGTCATCAAGGTTTCGAGTTGTTTCTTTTTGGTAATGTGTGCCCGATCAATTAGAGTTGAAATCGCCGTTTTGAAGGAGGAGAAATCAGCATAGTGTTTGGAGTACAAACATTCTTTGCGGACAAATCGCCATAACCGTTCGATCAAATTCAAGTGAGGTGAATAGGAGGGTAAGTACATTAGGGTTATCCCCAATTCATCTGCCAACTTAAAGACCACCGCACACTTTTGATATCGAGCATTATCCCAGACTAAAGGGATGGGCATCCCCAAAGCTAACTCTGAGAGTTTTCGCAGCAGTTGGCAAACACTCTCAGCATTGATGTAACTCTCGTTCGTGACCGTGATGAGCTCTAGCGTCACGGCATTGAGTGCCCCCAAGACATTAAACCGCTTGCGTCCTGATGGAGACTGGATGAACAATCGGGTAAAGCACCAGAGGTAGCCTAAAAAAGTCGTGTGGACAAAATGAGCAGCATCGACAAAAAAACGGCTTGTTCTCCAGCTTTTGCAGATGCCAGTAGCGGTTCTAAAATTTCCTCTCGAAACGTTTCTTGTTCGGTGATCTTCTCAAGATCACCATTTCTACCAGGAACAAATCCGACTTTGCGACGGTTCATCCCGATGCGGTTGAGAAAGGCGCTGACTTAATTGGGACTGCGGTGAATTCCGGTGATTTCGTGAATCTTCGCTTGAGCCTCTTTGATGGTTTGCGGTGGGTTAGCTCTAAAGTAGGTTTCCACACTCGCGATGTGTTGACTTAAATCGCTGGGTTGCCCCTGATAATCTAAACGTTTGAGCCGCTCAATCCCACCCGCTAGATACTGCCTGAGATAGACCGTTAGCTCCTAAGAAACACACTCCGGGAGAGCAGGTTTAGCAACGAGGTCAAATCCAAGCGCCATCGCCTTTTTCTTGAGGT